>CAZMXX010000041.1:0-16526 GCA_964570315.1 uncultured Anaerolineaceae bacterium
AAGCAGAGAAAATTTAGTTTTTCACGCATCACGCATCACGCATCACGCATCACGCCAAAACCGCCTTCAATGCCGCAATTGCCGCGTCATAATCGGGGTGCTGGGCAATTTCGGGGACGTATTCCACGTAGCGGATGGTGTCATCTTTATCCACCACGAAAATGCTGCGCTGTTCCAGCCGCAACTCTTTCACGTGCGTGCCATACGCATCACCGAAATTCATATCCATATGGTCAGAAATAACCTGCACGCGGTCAAT
The DNA here is from genome assembly GCA_964570315.1 of uncultured Anaerolineaceae bacterium. GTDB lineage: Bacteria > Chloroflexota > Anaerolineae > 4572-78 > 4572-78 > JANTHQ01. The sequence goes on from CAZMXX010000041.1 coordinate 260, forward strand.
GCCCGCCGCGCCGCACCAACGTTTCTGGTTGAAGGGATGTTCCGCGCTAACCGTCAGCACAACCACATCATCGCCGAAGTTCGCGGCTTCCTCATTGAACCGGCGAGTTTGGGCATCGCAAATGCCGGTATCCAGCGACGGAACCACGCTGATGAGCCGCACTTTCCCCGCGCTGTCGGCGAGGGTGACGGTGGAAAGGTCGTTGGCGACCAGTTTGAAATCGGGGGCTTTGTCGCCCACCGAAAGTCTTTCGCCGATGGTGGTGAGCGGGTTTCCCTTCAGGGTCACGCCGCCGGGTGTCTCTTTGGTCATATATCAATCTCCTTTTTGGGGCTGAAATTTTTATCATCGAAATTATAGTTTGTGAAATGTCAGGTGCAAAATATGGGGCATGAATTTATCGCGTTGCTGGAAAATCTGGTTGAAATTCCCAGCCCGTCCGGCGAGGAACGCGCCGCCGCCGAATTTTTGGCGGGGTGGATGGCGGATAACGGCTTTCGCGCCACAGTGGACGACGCCGGAAACGCCGTCGGCACAAAAGGCGCGGGGGGGAACGAAGTCATCCTGCTGGGGCATATTGACACGTTCCCCGGCAATCCGCCCGTGCGCCGCGCCGGTGATTTGCTGTACGGGCGCGGCAGCGTGGATGCCAAAGGTCCGCTGGCGACCTTCGCCGCCGCTGTGTCGCAGGTGGCTGTGCCGGACGGCTGGCGGCTGACGGTGGTCGGCGCGGTGGAGGAAGAATGCGCCACCAGCAAAGGTGCGCGGCATCTGCTGACCCGGCGGGATGGACATCCGCCCAAATTCTGCATCATCGGCGAACCAAGCCGCTGGAATCGCATCACGCTGGGCTACAAAGGGCGGTTGCTCCTGCACGCCGATTTGCGCGTTCCCTTTTCCCATTCGGCGGGACAGGGCACGCTCCCCGCCGAGCAGGGCGTACAACTGTGGCAAGCCATCGTCGCCTATTGCGCGGAGGTGAACGCGGAGCGCACGGGGGCGTTCAACCGGCTCGACCCGTCGCTGCGCGCCATCAATAGCCGCGACGAGGGCGCATTCGGCGTGGTGACATTGGCGGTCGGTTTCCGCCTGCCGGTGGGCATTGACCCGCACGCGCTGGAAGCCGATTTGCGCGCGCTGGTGGCGACGCAATTTCCCGAAGGGGTCTCGCTGCGATTTGACGGGCACGAAATTGCCCACCGCGCCGAAAAATCCACCCCGTTGGTGCGAGCTTTTTTGCGCGCCATCCGCGCGGCGGGGGAGACGCCCCGCTTTGTGGTGAAAACGGGTACATCGGATATGAATGTAGTCGCCCCCGTGTGGCAGTGCCCGATTCTGGCGTATGGACCCGGCGATTCCGCGCTCGACCACACCCCGGACGAGCACATCAGCTTGAATGAATATCTGCGCGCGATTGAGGTGCTGAAAACCGCGCTGGAAAATTTGATTGCAACTTCCGTTTGATTTTTCCGTATAAAAAATTGAACAAAAATCAAGGAGGTTGATATGACCGTCAGAAAATTTTTTATGTCTGCCAATGACAACCGCTTGCGTTTGGGCTGGCGATTGTTTCTGCAATTTGTGGTGCTGCTCATCCTCTCCGGCGCGCTGGCTTTGGTGATTTTGCCGTTGGCGCGGCGTTATGGTGCGGATACGAAAATCGCCATTGCTCAAATCGCCACCTTTTTGGGGACGGTTGCCTCAATTTATCTCGCCCGCCGATTTTTCGACCGGCGTTCGTTTTCATCGCTGGGGTTGCGGCTCACCCGCCGCGCCGGAGGCGATTTGCTCTTCGGGATTGTGCTGGGCGGCGTGGTGATGTCCGTTATTTTCGCCATTGAATGGGCTGCCGGATGGATGCAATCGCCAACGTGGATTGACTGGCAACCCGGCATAACGCTATCGTTGTTGACCGCGGTGTTCTATTTTGTGATGGTCGGTGTTCAGGAAGAACTTTTTGTGCGCGGGTATTGGCTGCAAAATTTGAACGAGGCGATGAAAACGGGATGGGCGGTTCTGCTCACGTCTGTTTTTTTCGCGCTGGGACATCTCGGCAACGAGGGCGCGAATCTGTTGTCTGTTTTGAGCCTGATTGCCGCCGGGTATCTGCTGGCGTATGGCTGGATGCGTACCGGGCAATTGTGGCTGCCCATCGGATTGCACATCGGCTGGAATTTTTTTGAAAGTGCGCTCGGCTTTCCGGTGAGCGGGCTGGAGAACTTCAAACTGGTCACCCACACCGTAGTGGGACCGGAAATTTGGGTCGGCGGCGCGTTCGGTCCCGAATCCGGGTTGTTGTCTTTTGTGGCGATGGGGCTGGCGGCGCTGGCAATCTATTTTTGGACGAAACGCGAACGCGGTGGGGAAAATGTCCGCGAGAGGGCATACCGGGTTTTGGAAACAGAGGTGCAGCAATGAGCGAATCCGTCAGTATCATCGAACAGCGGCGCATTGAAGCGAATCTCATCAAAGCCCTGCTGCCTGCATTTGAAGCCGAGTTGGGGGCGGAGAAGACCCGCGCGATTCTCGCGGCGGTCATCAAACAATTGGCGCGCGAAAAGGGCGCAGAATTGCGCGTAACCATCAATGGTGACGATTTGCGCGCTTTCGCCGAAGCGTGGGAGCCGTGGCTGCGCGGCGATACGCTCGCTATGGATGTGCTGACGCTGACCGGGGACGAGTATCGTTTCAACGTGACCCGTTGCGCGTATGCCGAAATGTACCACGAATTGGGGTTGGCGGAGCTGGGGTTCACCCTCAGTTGCAACCGCGACGCCAGTTTGGTGGAAGGCTTTTCCGACCGGATTGAGTTTCGGCGCACGCAGACGATTATGGAGGGTGCGCCGCACTGCGATTTCCACTATTTTCGGCGGGAAAAAACGTAGGGGCAACCATAGGGGTCGCCCTTACAGTATGGTACAGATTATTCGATGGATTGCAGGTTGGCGCGTTTTTCTTCCAATTCCATCCAGCGTTCCACGGCGGCATCCAAATCCGACTCCACCGCCATCAGCGCGGCGGAGAGGTCTTGCAGTTGCCGGTAATCGTCGCCCGCCACGTTGATTTTCGTTGCCAGCGCGCGCTTTTCCCCCTCCAACGTTTCGATGCGCGTTTCCAACTGCGCCAATTCCTGCTGTTCCCGATAGCTCAACTTTGCGGGGCGCGGGCGCGATTTTTCTTTTTTGGCGGATGGCGTTTCGGCGGGCGCGGATGTTTTTCCCGTTTTTTGCGCCGCCCGTTTGCGCCGGTAATCGCTGTAATTGCCGGGATATTGCACAATTTGCCCGTCCCCTTCAAAGGCAAAAATGTGTTCCACCGTCCGGTCGAGAAAATAGCGGTCGTGCGATACCACAATCAGCACCCCGTCAAAATCATCCAGATAATCCTCCAAAATGGACAGCGTTTCGATGTCCAAATCGTTGGTTGGCTCGTCGAGGAGCAGGACGTTGGGCGCCATCATCAGCGTGCGCAGCAGATACAATCGCCGCCGTTCACCGCCGGAAAGGGTGCGGATGTACGCGCGCTGCATCGGGCGGGAGAAGCGGAAGCGTTCCAGCATTTGCGCCGCCGTGATGCGGCTGCCGTCCGCCGTGCGGATGACCTCTGCCACGTCGGTGATATTGTCGAACACGCGCTGATTTTCGTCCAGCGCCGTGCTTTCTTGGTCGTAATAGCCCGTGTGGATGGTCGCGCCGGTGATGATTTTCCCCGTGTCGGGTTGCAATCGCCCGGCAATCAGGTTCAGCAGGGTGGATTTTCCGCTCCCGTTTTTGCCCACAATGCCGAGCCGGTCGCGCTTTTTGATGATGTAGCTGAAATTGCGGATAACCGTCTTTTCGCCGAAAGATTTGCTGACGTTGTGCAACTCGATGATTTGTTTGCCGGTGCGGCGGCTGGCGACGTTGATGGACATATCGGTGGCGGTGTTCGGCGTGTCGGCTTCCAGCAGGGCTCGCGCCCGTTTGATGCGCGCCTTCTGTTTGCCGCCGCGCGCCATCGGGGTGCGTTTCACCCAATCCAACTCTTTTTGCAGAAAATTGCGCCGTTCCAGCGCCTTTTTTTCGCGCATACCTTCGCGGGCAGTGCGATTTTCCAGATATTGGGTGTAATTTCCCCGATGCAGATGGATTTTTCCGCCCTCAATTTCAAAAATCAGATTCGCCACCCGGTCGAGAAAATAGCGGTCGTGGGTGACCATCAACAGCCCGCTTTTAAATCCGGCGAGATAATCTTCCAGCCAAATAATCGTATCGGGGTCGAGGTGGTTGGTCGGCTCATCGAGAATCAGCAGGTCGGCGGGGTCGCACAGCACCCGCGCCAGCGCCACTCGCCGCCGCTGTCCGCCGGAAAGCACGCCGAGCGGGGCGTCAAAATCGGTCACGCCGAGGCGGGTCAGAATCGCTTTGACGGACGCTTCCGCCGCCCAGCCGTTTTCGGTGTCCATCCGTTGGGTGATGGCGGAGAGGCGCGTTTGCGCCGCGCGGTCGGCGGGGGCGGCAGTTGCCGCGTGCAGGGCGTGCCGGTATGCCCGGAGGAGCTTCATCGTGGGGGTATCCGCTGCGAAAACGTAGCCCAGCACCGATTGCGCGTCGTCCATCGGCGGGTTTTGCGGCAAAAAGGCGATGCGCGCTTTGGGGTTGCGCTCAATCGTGCCGTTGTCGGGCGTTTCTGTGCCCACCAGCATTTTCAGCAGGGTGGATTTTCCGCTCCCGTTCACCCCTACAATGCCGATGCGGTCTTCCGAGCGCAGGCTGAAAGATACATCGTTGAAGAGTGTTTTTTCCCCGTAATGTTTGGTTAGGTTGAAAACCGACAGGATTTGCATGGTTTATTTGCGGTGGATGGCGTTGATGGCGGCTTGCAGTTCCGGCGCGGAAAGGGTGGTGATGATGAAAACTTCCTGCGCGTTCCCCTCCGAGCGGGCGACCACTTTGAAGCCGCCGCGAATGGGCACGGTGACTCGCAGGCGCAGCGGGGTGGGGCGACCCCGCACCCGTGCCAGCCTGCCCGGGGTGATGGTGCGGATGGCGGGATGTTCGGACAGGTGGTGCAGCAGCGGAATCAGCCCTTTGATGTGGGTGGAGTGATTCAAAACCACTCGCCCCGTTTGGGCGGCGTTCATACCGCCACTTTGGCAATTTCGTTGAGTACGGCTTGATGCAAACTGCCATTGCTGACAATCACGCCGCGATTGTTCCGCATTTTGTAATCCGTGGAAAAGTCGAGCGGTCTGCCGTACATATCGGTGACTTTGCCGCCCGCTTCTTCCACAATTAATGCGCCGGCGGCGTGGTCCCAGATGTTTTCGGCGTAATTCGGCGTGCGCTCCGAGGGGAGTCGCAGGTACAGCACCGCGTCGCCACGCGCCAGCGCGCCGTATTTCACTTGGCTGTCCAGCCGCAGCGACGGTTTGGTGATGCCCACTGCCCGGGCGATGGCGTGGTTCAGCTCGTGGTTGGCGTGTGCCGCTTCCACGCTTTCCAAAAAGCGCAGTTTGTCGGGGTTATCTTCGCCGACAACCCGCACCGGCGAAAAATCTTCGCTGTGCAGTGCCGCCATTTGTGCGCCTTCGCCGCGCACGGCGGTGAAAATCACACCCGTGGCACTGTTCGGGTCGTCCAAATCGAGCGCCAGCGCGGGGCAGCCCAGCACCCCCACTTTCACGTCGCCATCTTCCACCAGCGCCAGCGCCACCGCATACTGGTCATTGCGCAAGAACCCTTTTGTCCCGTCAATGGGGTCAACCGTCCAATAGCGTCCGCTCACATTGTCCGCCCCGGCGTCAATCCAATCGCAGATGTCATCTTCGGTGGCATCGGGATATATCTGTTGAATGTAATTGCCAATTTGAATGAGGGTGGCGGCATTCCCCGGCTGTTGCAAATCGGCGGAATCTTCTTCCCCCACAATGGCGTCGCCGGGAAATTCGCGGCGCAGAATTTCGCAGATGACGGCTTGTGCGCCGAAATCGGCAATCGTCACCGGGCTGCGGTCTTGTTTTTCCAACGCATCAGGGTTGACCATATTGGCTCGGACGCGCACGCACAAATCGGCGGCTTTTGTAACCGCGTCAATGGCGGTTCGGAGTTCTTTTTGGTACATAACATCCTCTGGTGTGACTTTCAATTTTAGGTGTATTTTTTTAAGACTGCATCAACTTGCCTGCCGTAACTTTCGCCAAAAAGGTTCAGATGATTCAGCAGGTGATATAGATTGTAGATGTGTTTACGGGTATGATAACCCGCTTCGAGCGCCCAAGATGCGCGATACGCTTCATAAAATGTGACGGAAAATCCGCCGAATAGTTCCGTGAATGCCAAATCGGCTTCGCGGTCGCCGAAATATACCGCCGGGTCAATCAGCGCCGGTTCGCCGGCGGCGGTGATGAGCCAATTGCCGCCCCACAAATCGCCGTGCAGCAGCGAAACGGGGGGATGCGCCGGGAGAAAATCGCCCAACCGGGCGATGAGCCGTTCCAGCCGTTTCGCGCGCTCGGCGGGCAAGCGCCCGTTTTGCGCCGCCAGTTCCATTTGCGCCCCCAGACGGTGCGCGCCGAAAAATGTCACCCAGTTTTCGGTGGGTGTGTTCCGCTGGGGCGTCAGCCCGCAAAAATTATCGTGCGGCAGTCCGTACCGTTCCGCCGAAAAACGGTGCTGTTTCGCCAGTCCTTCCCCAAAACGGATGTCAACCGCGCGCGTGGATGCGGTTCCGCGCCCCAACCATGTCATCACCAGATAATTTTCGGCGTGAAAATAGACCTGCGGCACGCGGAGCGCGCGAGCTTGCGCCAGCAATTTCAGCCCGAAGGCTTCTGCGGCGAACATTCCCGATGGTGGCGAGGCGTGCCATTTGGCGAAAATCGTTTGCCCATTCGCCAGTTCGATGCGGGCGGCTTGGTTGATGTCTCCCCCGCCAACGGCATTGCTGGCGGTGATTTCGGTGTGAAAGTGAGTTTGAACGTGGGTGCGCAGTGGAGAGGGAAGCATATTACTTTGAGTTGGCGACGATGTGTGCCAGCAGTCCTTGACAGCCTGCCGAAACCAGTTGATAAACTTGCTCGAATTTGCCGGAATAATACGGGTCGGGGACGTCGGTTTCGGCAATGTCCGGGGCAAAATCAAGCAGACGGTACACCGTTTTTTGAATGCCATAGCGTGCCAGCATTCGTTCCACATCATCTTTATTGCTGGAATCCAGCGCAATCAAATAATCGAATCGCTCCAAATCGGCGCGGGTGAGTTGCCGGGCGCGCCCGTCATATAGATGGTTGTGTGCCGCCAAGACGCGCCGGGTGCCGGGATGCGGGCGCTCACCAACATGGTAGCCGCCTGTCCCCGCAGAGTCAACCGCGATGTCGCCGTTTTTTCCGGCGGCGGCGACCATATCGGCGAATACCGCTTCCGCCATCGGTGAGCGGCAAATATTTCCCAAACAGATGAAAAGGACGTTAATCATAAGCCAAGCGCATAAAAAAGTTTCGGGGAGTATAGCAACAACTATTCCGATTGACAAGATGGGGGTACGATTTTGTGAGATGGACGTTGAATTCACCGCGAAGCCGCTACGGTCACAAAGAAAAACTTGGCTTGCTTTGTGCCTTTGCGGTTCATTCCGGCGTGGTGACCATTCACAACACGCAAGGATGGACTACCGTTTTTGGGGGAACGATGATATACTTTTGGGCGGAAATGTTCGTTCGGAGTTGATATGTCTGACCGCTATCCCATCCCTGCGGGGACGCATGAAATTGAAATTGTCATTCGCCGTTCGCGGTTCATCAGCAACGTGGCGTTCACGCCCACGGTGGATGATGCCCGCGCCTTCATCGCCGAGATTAGCCGCCGGTATCCCGATGCGTCGCATCACGTGTATGCGTTTGCGGTGGGATACGGGGCATCGGTGGTGCATGGTATGACCGACGCGGGCGAGCCGTCGGGGACGGCGGGCAAGCCGACGCTGGCGGTGGTGCGCGGCAGCGGGCTGGGGGATGTGACGGTGGTGACCACGCGCTATTTTGGGGGCACGAAGCTCGGCACGGGGGGGCTGGTGAAGGCGTACACCGAGGCGGCGCAGTTGGTGCTGGCGGAAGTGCCGCGCACGGAAAAGGTGGAAAAGCGGGAGGTTTCAGTGACGCTGCCGTACCACTTTTATGAGCCGGTGCGGCGGTTGGCCGGGCAACATGAGGGGGAAATTGCGGCGGAAGACTTCGCCGCGGATGTCCGGCTCACGCTGATATTCCCCGTGTCGGCGGTGTCCGGTTTCGCGGCGGCACTGTCGGAACTCACGAGCGGGCAGATAAAACTGAACACTGACCGCTGAAAGCTGAAAGCCGAAAACCGAAAGCTGACCGCTGACCGCTGACCGCTAATTTATCAGCGTGCCGAAATCGGCGGCGTTGCCGAGCAGGGCGTTTTCCACGTTGCCCGCCACCAATCCGCTGAAAATCATCGCTTGCATGGGAGGCATCGCCAGCGTCAAATGGTAGATGTCGCGCACTTTGGTGAACATACCGCCGGTCACATCCGCCGTCTGCGCCCCGCCGAGCGAAGCGACGACGTCATCCCAATTGCTTGAGTCAATGTCTTCAATCAATTCCGCGTCGGGGTTGGTTTTGGGGTCGGCGGTGAAAACGCCTTCCACATCGCTCGCCAGCAAAATTCGTTCCGGGTTCAACTCCCGCGCCAAATTGTCGAAGATTTTCTCGGTGGAGACGATATTCATGCCCTGCACCGCGTCAATGGCGGCATCGCCGTACACCACCGGCACAAGCCCATGCGCCAGCACCGCTTTGAGCGAATAAGTTTCCATGTACATCAATTGTGCTTTGCGGGTGCGGACGCTGGCAAACGGCTGAAAGTGGATCGCCGGGATACCGGCATCCAGCAATACATCCATCACAATTCGATTCAAACGGCTGGCGGCGGCGGTCACTTCGACCAGCCCGCGCCAACTTTCCGCGCCCAAATCGCCCTGCGTTGTTTTGTATTTTGCGGCGGCAACGTGCCCGAAACTGCCGGAACCGTGCCCGATGATGAGCCCCAGCTCGTCACCCCGCGCATCCAGCGCCGATTTGATTTCCGCCGCCAACCGTTTTAGCACTTCGAGATTCGGGGTGTTCGGTTGGGTTTTGTCGGTGATGATGGCGCCGCCGAGTTTCAGTAAAACCAGTTCTTTGTCTGCCATAAAAATTTCCTTTGCAACTGAGCAGGGAGTCAAAAAAATGGAGATTGACCGAGTCAATCTCCAACCCTGAAAATAGGTTTTTAGGCGGGAATGAATGGGAGTCGAACCCACCGACGCCGGCTGCTCGCCGCCGCCCACTGATTTTGAAGACCAGGCGCCCCACCGGGGACGATTCATTCCCACAGGTACGCGCTGATTTTGCCAGATTTTTCCGTAACTGGCAAATTGCACCCAAACGGCGTGCGGGTAAATTCGCCCAAACGGCGGTTTCTTTGTAGAATATTGTCATAAAATTATTGCACACAGGAAAACACTATGGGTTTTATTGACATCTATCCGTTCATCAACATCCGACGCAATCACGGTTTGGAGCACGCAACCATCCACGTGCTTTCCGAGCGCGTGCCGCATTTGTCGTTGGTGGGGCGCAGCGATATAGGCGGTTTCACGCTGTACGGCAACGTTTCCACCGACGTGGTGACGGATGCCGCGCATGAAGCCTTGCGCCGTTTGCGCGCCGGGCACGCCGATTTAGCCGTGCATCCCCGATGCGGCACCATTTTAGCCACCACCGGCATCCTCAGCGGGCTGGCGTCATTCGCCGCCATCAGTCTGGGTGGCAAACCGGGCAAACGCTTCCGCTGGGGCGCTGTGCCGCAGACAATCATAGCGGCGACGTTTGCCGCTATTTTGTCGCAACCGCTAGGTTTGCTGTTGCAGGAACGGTACACTGTGACCGGCAACCCTGCTTCGCTGGAAATCACCGGCGTCACCCGCACCAAAAACAGTCAAATGACTGTCCATCGCGTGAGTACACGGCAATAATCATGTTTTACATTTTTCACGGGCAGGATGATTTTTCCGCCAAAGAAGCGTTGGCGAAAATCAAACACGCCATCGGCACACCCGATATGCTGGATTTAAATACCACGGCGGTTGACGGCAAAACTGCCACCGTCAGCGACATCATCAACGCCATCAACGCGCTGCCCTTTTTGTCGCCCAAGCGATTGGTCATCGTTTCCGATTTTTTGAGCCGTTTGGGGCGCAACAAAAGCGACGCCGACGTTGCCGAAACGCTCATCAGCGCGCTGAAAAATATGCCGGAAACCACCGAGCTTGTTTTTTGGGATACGGTGGATTTAAAGAAAAGCCATCCCGTTTTGAAATTCGGGATGGTGCATAAAAATTGTGTGCATTATTTCGGCGTGCCCCAAAAGCAAACCCTGCCCAAGTGGATTGAAGAACGGGTTGAGCAAAAAGGCGGAAAGATGGAATTTCGGGCGGGACAGGCGCTCGCCAATGTGGTGGGCGACGATTTGCGCGCGCTCGACAATGAGATTGAAAAGTTGCTGCTCTATGTCGGCGATGCGCGTTCCATCACCCTGGCGGATGTGGAATTGTTGTGCCCCTACACCGCCGATTCGGAGACGTTTGCGATGGCAAACGCCATCGGGCGGCGCGATACGCGCTCGGCGCTCGACCAGTTGCACAAACGGTTGGAAGAGGGGCAAAATCCGCTGGCGATTCTGGCGGGTATCGCCAGCCAGTTCCGGGGATTGCTGGAAGTGAAAAGTATGGCGGAGGCAGGGCTGACGCCCGCGCAGATTGCCCGCGAAAAAGGCTGGCGCAGCGATTACGCCGCCAAAATGCGGCTGAAAGAAGCCCACAACTTTTCCACCGAGCGGCTGGTGCAAATCTTCGGCATCCTGCGCGATACGGATGTTGCCATCAAAACCGGCGAAATCGAGCAAACCCTCGCGCTCGATACGCTCGTCAGCCGCTTGTGCGGCGTACGCTAATCACGCCACGCCGCGTTCCTTCAGAATTGCCGCAAACGCCCGCAACATACTGTCGGTATTTTCAGTGTCGCCGGGCAAGGGAATGACTTCCCGATGATACGATGTGACCCAATCACAATGCCAGTGGCGGTCATTCGCCGGTTTATACAGGTTGAAGGTCACATTATCCGCCTGGTAAGTGTACACCTCCACCGCTTCATTGTGTCCCCGAAAAGTATGGTGAAGTTCCACGCCATCAATCGTCACTGCTTCAAAAACGGTCGTCATAAAAAACCTCCATGGATACATGTGCTGCCATCATTATGCCACGGCGCACGTTGATATTGCAAAGTTGCCCTCATAAAAAAATCGGTGTATGTTCAGATAGCATGGACGATGTCCTGTGATTTCAGGCGACATTGGAGTAAAAGTATGCTACAATATATGTGGATTGGGTTGGGCGGGTTCTTTGGTGCAAATGCGCGATTTATCACCCAGCAATGGGCGGCTGCCCGATGGGGGAGCGGTTTCCCCTATGGCACAATGTTGGCGAATGTGTCCGGCAGTTTCATCATCGCGTTTTTTTTGACGCTGGCAAGCGGGCGATTGCCCATTTCGCCGGAAGCGCGGCTCTTTGTGGCGGTCGGTTTTCTGGGTGGATTCACCACGTTTTCATCATTCAGCTTTGAAACATTTACTTTGTTGCAGCAACAGGGCTGGCAAGCTGCCGCCATCAATTTTTTTGGAAATACCATCCTCGGATTGCTGGGTGTATTTCTGGGAATTTATCTGGCACAACTCATGCAGGCAGGAGGACACTAATGCAAATTATCGGTTCAGCGAAAAAGGTATCCATCTACATTGGTGAAAGCGATAAATGGCAGCGTAAACCACTGCATCAGGCGATTTTGGAGCTGTTGAAGCAGGAGGATTGCGCCGGTGCAACCGTCACGCGCGCGCTTTCCGGCTTCGGCGCCCACAGCCGAATCCATACCGCCAGCTTGGTTGCCCTTTCGACGGATTTGCCCCTGAAAATCGAATGGGTTGACAGCCCCGTCCGCGTGAAGCGGGTGATGCCCAAACTGCGTGAAATGGTGGTGGAAGGGCTGATAACGATGGAAGATGTGGAAGTGCTGACGTACAGCCACCGTCAATTGCGCACCCTCCCCGCCGATATGCCCGTGCGCGACATCATGCACCGCGAGGTGAACACCGTTTCGCCCGATACGCCATTGGTGCAGGCGATGGGGCTGCTGCTGAACAAAATATACCGGTCGCTCCCCGTCATTGATGCGAACCGGAAAGTAGTGGGCATTCTCACGGAAGGCGACCTTTTGCGTCACAGTGATTTGCCCACTGCCAGTGTGCAACTCTTCCTCACCGATGCCGAACTTCAGACGCAACTCCATCGTCTGCAAAAAGAAAACGGCATGGTGCGCGATGCGATGACCACCCCCGCCATCACCGTCACCGCCGATACCCCGGTGACGGCGGCGATGGAAACGATGCTGGAAAACGACATCAAACGTCTGCCGGTGGTGAACGCCGACGGCGTGTTGCAGGGGGTGTTCAGCCGGGTGGATATTCTGCGCGCGCTGGCGCAACCTCCCGTCGCCGACGCGCCGCGCAAATCCATCACCGTGGGGGTGGATACCACGGTGGGCGAGGTGATGATGATTGCCGTGCCCAGCGTGAAGGAAGATGCCTCGCTGGCGAGAGTGGTGGATTTGCTGTTGGGAACATCGCAACGGCGGGTGGTGGTGGTGGACGACCGGCGGCGCGTAGTGGGCATCATCACCGATGGCGATTTGCTCACCCGTGCCAGCGAAGCGGAGCGCGGGAGCGTGCTGCAAGCGCTGTCCAACCGAATGAAGCCCGGCTCGCACAATAAATTGCATTTGGAACGCCGCCCCGCCAAAGAAGTGATGACCCCGAACCCTATCACGGTGCACAAATACACCCCCCTCAACGAGGCGCTGCGCCTGTTGTTGGAGCATGAAATCAAACGTCTGCCGGTGGTTGACGCTGACGGGCGTTTGGTGGGTTTAGTGGGGCGCGCCGGTGTTTTGCTGGCGCTCACACAGCGCGTGTAATCTGAACAACAAATCTGACAACTCAATGAAGCCGAAATGACACACAGGAGTGCAGCATGGCTGGAAAACGTCTTGAAACAATAGGGAACCCCCAAATTGCCAAAGCGCCCACCTATATCGGCGGGTTGGATGACGTATTGCAGGGCGGATTGCCCGTCGGACGGACGACCATGGTCAGTGGCGGTCCCGGTTGCGGTAAAAGCATTATGGGGATGCAGTTCATCTTCAATGGCGCGCAACACGGTCAACCCGGTATGTTCATCAGTTTTGAAGAATCGGTGACGGCAATCCGGCAAAATGCCGCCACCATCGGCGTCGATTTCCCCGCCGCCGAAGCCGCCGGAAACGTCTTTTTGTATGCTCCCCCCATCAACCAAAAAATAAACAAGTCCGGAGATTTCGATTTGGGCGGCTTGATGGCAATCATCGAAGGGCAGGCGAAAGCGATGAATGCTCATCGTTTGGTGCTGGATGGCATTGATGTACTGTTGCGCTATTATGATGACATTGCCCGTGAGCGTGAAGAACTCTATTTTCTGAACGATTGGTTGCGCGCCCAAAACCTGACCACCATTTTGACAGTGAAACTGCCGCCCCATGAAACCTCCGTGGAGCGGTATGATTTTCTGGATTATATGACCGATTGCGTCATCCATTTAGACCAGCGCGTGGTAGACCAAATCACCACCCGCCGGTTGCGCATCAACAAATATCGCGGTTCCGGACACGGCAGAAACGAATACCCGTTCATCGTCTCCCGCAACGGGTTGAATCTGGTGCCGGTGTCGTCCATCACCCTGAAACATCAGAAAATGGGCGCGTTCATCTCCAGCGGAAATGACCAGTTGGATGAAATTCTGGGCGGCGGCTACCGGCAGGGGTCATGCGTGCTGGTTTCGGGGACGACGGGGAGCGGGAAAACAACCGTCGCCGCTACTTTCACCGATGCCGCCTGTCGGCGCGGGGAAAGGGTGCTGTACATTGATTTTGAAGAATCGGAAGAAGCGATGGTCGAAACGATGCGCAGTCCCGGTATTAATTTGTTATCCCATTTGGAGGCGGAACAACTGAGATTTTTAACCACCATGCCGGAAGCGCGCGGTGCGGAAGAGCATCTGGTGGAAGCCTACACCGCTCTTGAGACCTTCCGCCCCCGCCACGTGGTGGTGGATGCCATTTCGGCGTGTGCCCGTATGGGCGGGGAACAAGTGGCGTTTGAGTATGTGGTGCGCTTGATATATGCCTGCAAAGAACGCGGCATCACTTGTTTGCTCACCAATCAGACGGCGGGTTTTCAGAATATGTCGGAAATTAGCGGCATCGGCATTTCTTCCGTGGTGGATACCCTGCTCTTTTTGCGGCTGGTGAACAGCACGGGCGAAATCAACCGGCTGTTGACCGTGGTGAAATCGCGCGGCACAAAACACTCCAACCAGTACCGGGAATTTTTAATTACCGACCATGGTTTTGAGTTGCAAGATATTTACAGTGGCGAAGGTGGCGTGCTGACCGGCGTGGCTCGGCGGGTGCAGGAGACGCGCGACGCACTGGAATTACAGCGCGCGAAAATGAAAATTCACTACAAAACGCAGGAACTGGAACGCCATCAGATAATGCTCGATTCCGAACGTGCGCGTCTGCAAGCAGACGTGGAAACGCTCAGGCTTGAACTGGAGCGTCTGAAATTGGAATATGACATCGCTGAACAAGCGCGTAATATGCGGAGACATATGCGAAGCAGCGATACGAAAAAAAGCGATGCCCTCGATTTTTTTGATGATTTGATGCGAGGTGAGGATGATGCACAATAGCCACATCGAATCCAAACAAGAAACATCTGAAGTGGAATACGTTTTCCAATTGTACGTGGCGGGCGATGCCCCGAATTCCATCCAAGCGCTCCGCGCATTCACCAAATTGTGCGAGCAACACTTCCCGAACAAATTCCGGCTTGATGTGATTGACGTTCTGCAAGATTACCGGCAGGCATTGGACAACCATATTCTGGTGACGCCAACCTTATTGCGCCTGCACCCGTTGCCGCAAATACGGGTAGCGGGCAACCTTTCCGATGAAGAACACGTTTTAACCCTTGTGCGTGGGCAATAGGAACAGACTATGGCAACTCTCTCGTACCATGAATTAGCGACGCGGTTGGCGGAGGCTGAAGCAACCCTTTCCGCACTGCGCAGCGGGCAGGTAGACAGCATCATCGGGGATGATGATATTCTGCTGGTGCGCGCGCTCGCCGCCGAACAAGCTCTGCGTGACAGCGAAGAACGTTTCCGCGCGGCATTTGAGCACGCCGCTATCGGCAAAGCCATCGCCGACCCGCAGGGGCGTTTTGTGCGCGTGAACCGGTCATTCGCCCGTATGCTGGGATACTCTGCGCCGGAACTTTTGCGTTTGAAATGGATGGATGTCGTTCATCCCGATTTTTTGAAAGAGGGACATAAGAATATCCGGTGTCTGTTGGAAGGAGAGCGCCCGTCGTTTGAGGCGGAATGGATGTTCCGGCACAAAGACGGGCAAACTGTGTGGGTGCAGTTGAGCGTGGTGCTGGTCAAATCAACCGCCGGGATACCACAATTTATGGTCGGCGATTTTGTGGACATTACGGAATGCAAGCAACTGGAATCGGAAAAAGAGACGCTCGCGGCGCAATTCTATCAAGCGCAAAAAATGGAATCGATTGGCAAGCTGGCGGGCGGCATCGCGCATGATTTCAACAACCTGCTCGTGCCCATCATCGGATATGCGGAAATGGCATTGAAACGCCTGCCGGAATCAGACCCGTTGGCAACCGATTTGTACCGCATCCGGGATGCCGCCAATCGTGCGGCACAACTCACCCGCCAGATTTTGGCGTTCAGCCGCCGTCAGGTGCTGGAAATGCGGGTGTTGAACCTCAACGAAGTGGTTGCCGGATTTCAGGGGATGTTACGCCCGCTCATCGGGGAAGATATTACCGTGCGCACAAAATTGGCGGATAACCTGCCGCCGGTGGAGGTGGACGCCGCGAAGGTTGAACAGGTGTTGCTGAACTTGGCGGTCAACGCCAGAGACGCCATGCCGAAAGGCGGAGAATTGGTTTTTGAAACGTCCGCCGTCACGCTGGATGAAACCTTTGTGGCGCAGCACCCCGGCGGGCGAACGGGACCGCACGTGATGCTCGCCGTGAGCGATACCGGCATCGGCATGGATATGGAT
>CAZMXX010000042.1:0-16432 GCA_964570315.1 uncultured Anaerolineaceae bacterium
TCGTAATTCGTAATTCGTAATTCGTAATTCGTAATTCGTAATTCGTAATTCGTAATTCGTAAAAAGCTATGGCACACGACGCGCTGCAAGTCAAGCTTTTGACGTGGTTTCAACAAAATAAACGCCCGATGCCCTGGCGCGGCGAGACCGACCCGTACCGCATCTGGGTGAGCGAAGTGATGCTCCAGCAAACGCAGGTGACAACCGTTGTGCCCTATTACCACCGGTTTTTGCGGAAGTTTCCCACCGTGCAGGCGCTGGCATCCGCGCCGATGGACGCGGTGCTGAAACAGTGGGAAGGGTTGGGCTATTATGCCCGCGCTCGAAATTTGCACCGGGCGGCGCGCGAGATTGTGGAAACGCATGGCGGCACGCTCCCGCAGAGTTACCGTCAGCTAAAAAATTTACCCGGTTTTGGGGATTACACGGCGGGCGCAGTGGCGTCGCTGGCGTTTGGCGAAGCCGTGCCGGCGGTGGACGGCAATGTGAAACGGGTGTTGAGCCGCCTTTTCGCCATCACCACCGACATTACCCGTGGCGACGGGCGCAAACGGGTGGCGAGCCTCGCCGCCGAGCTGGCGCAATCCGCCCCCCACCCCGGCGACTGGACGGAAACGCTGATGGAACTCGGCGCGGTGGTGTGTACCCCTGCCCGCCCGAAGTGCCCCCGCTGCCCCGTCCGCGACGATTGCGCCGCCCACCGGCAGGGCATCGCCGAGAGGTTGCCCGTGAAACCCGCCCGCGCCAAAATTCCCCATTTCGACGTTTCGGCGGGGGTGATATACCGCACGCCCGCCCGCAAAGAATTTCTCATCGCCCAACGCCCCCACGACGGGATGCTCGGCGGGTTGTGGGAATTTCCCGGCGGGAAATTGGAGCCGGGAGAATCGTTGCCGGAATGCCTGCGGCGGGAAATCCGCGAAGAGTTGGCGATGGAAATTTCGGTGCAGGAGCCGGTGACGGTGGTGAAACACGCCTTCACCCATTTCAGAATCACCCTGCACGCTTTCGCCGCCGAATGGACGCGCGGCGAGCCGCAGAAAATCGGGGTGGCAGATTGGGCGTGGGTCACGCCGGAGACGGTGGACCGATACGCCTTCGCCCATGCCGACCGAAAAATCATCGCCGCACTGCGCCGCTCAAAAGACCCTTCGGCGGGTTGACAATCGTTTCAATTTGGGTATAGTCACCCTCGATAGCGAATAACGAATTCACGCATCACGTTTCACGCAATACGAAACCCAATGACCGAAAATTTCGATTTGAATTTGGTGACCATGCTCACCAACAAAGTCATCCCAACCCATCCCCACCGCCCCATCGAAGTGACGGACGTGCGGGCTGTTACCTCGTGGCAGCACGACACGCTGAATTATGTGACGCGCTGGGCAAATGGCGAGACGCTGCCGCTCACCCTGCGCGCATATCGCAGCCCGATGTCATACTGGCAAACGCAAGACCCGCACAAACGAGACCGGGTGTGGGCGGTTCTGCGGCGCTTGCGGCTCGATGGGTTTCCCAGCCCGCGCCCGCTCGCGCGGGGAACGCTCGGCAAGACGGAATTCATCATCTGGACAACCGTTCAGGGTGGCGAATGGGTGGGCGACGCCGAAGATACTTCGGCGCACATACAGCCGTTCATCCCCCAACTGGCGGAACTGCTGGCGCGATTGCACGCCCTTGACCACAACGGGCTGAATGATGAACCGCTCTATCAGGCAACCGTCGCCGGCACACTGGTGCGCATGCTCCTCTGGTCGCGCGAAATGAACGAGCCGGAGCTGAAACACATGATCGCCCGTTTGAAGCCGGTGGTAGCGAATATTCAGGGCTGGCAGCACAAGCTCATCCACGGCGACCCCCATCCCGGCAATGTTTTAACCCGCGACGGGCAAATCACCGCCGTCCTCAACTGGGAACACGCCGCCATCGGCGACCCGCGTTGGGATGTGATGACCGCCGCGCACTGGATTCGGGAATACAGCCCGGAACTCGCCGACCGGTTTGTGAACTGGTACGAAACTTTCACCGGGCGGCACATCACCGACCGCAACTTCTGGTACGCGCTGGTTTCGGTGCGGTTGTGGGCGCTCAAAGCATGGCTGAAACACGCCATTGAATCGAAAAAAGTTTCATCGTCCCTGAAAAGTTGGACGAACGATGTCTCATCTGCTCGCGCACGCGCCCGGCATGACCTCGATGCCGCAGGATTATAGCTTATGTCCAACCCGCGAATTACCACCATCATTTTTGATTTCGGCGGCGTTTTGCTCCGCACGGAAGACCCTGCGCCCCGCCGTCGCTGGGAAGAGAAGCTGGGCTTAAAACCCGGCGAACTGGAAGCCTTCATCTTCAACAGCCCCATCGGGCAGCAGGCGCAACTGGGGCAGGTCAATTGGGAAGCCGTATGGCGACGCGCCGCCGAGCATTTTCAGGTGTCGGCGGCGGATGCCCGGCAAATGCAGCAGGATTTCTTCACCGGCGACGTACTCGACCGGACGCTGGTGGCATACATTCGCCGCTTGAAACCGCATTTCACCATCGGGCTGCTGAGCAACACATGGTATCGCAACGGACACACCCTCTTGCTGCAATACAGCATCGCCGATGCCTTCCATTTCACCGTAACCTCGGCGGAGCTGGGCATCAAAAAGCCCGACCGCCGCATCTTTGAAACCGCACTCACTCGCGGGGGCGCAACCCCCGCGCAAACCGTCTTCGTGGACGATATGGAAGAAAACGTCCGCGCCGCCACCGCACTGGGCATGCACGCCGTCTATTTTGTCGATCCGGATGCCGCCATAAAACGTTTGGTAAGATTCACCGGCATCGAATAGTCTGATAAGAAACACCCCAAAGGAGACTATTATGGCAAAGGCAATTTGGAACGGCACGGTCATCGCAGAAAGTGACAATTATGAAGTGGTGGAAGGCAACATTTACTTTCCGCCCTCGGCAGTGAAGAAAGAATTTCTCAAAGAAACGCACACCCATTCCACCTGCCCGTGGAAGGGTCGAGCCAGCTATTATACGGTTGTGGTGAACGGGCAGGAAAACAAAAACGCCGCCTGGTATTACCCCAACCCGAATTCGGCGGCGGCACAAATCAAAGATCACGTCGCTTTTTGGCGCGGCGTGAAAGTGGAAAAGTGAACCGTATTGCGTATTGCGCGTTTCGTAAAATCACGCAATGCGCAACACGTAATACGCAATTTGAATGACCATCAAAAAACGTTCTTCATTGATTCTAACCCTATACGCGCTGCTCACCGCAATCTTCACCTTCCCGACCATCACCCGCTTCACCACCGCCATCCCCGGCGATGGTTTTGACGGGTGGCAGAACTATTGGAATCAATGGTGGATAAAAGAGGCGTTGCTCAACCGGCATTCCGGCTTCTTTTTCACCGATCTCCTCTACCCCCCCGACGGGGTGAGCCTGCTTTTTCAAACCCTCAACTATTTTAACGGGCTGTGGTCGCTCCCCATCCAACTGAATTTCGGACTGACGGCGGCATACAACGCCGTGGTCTTCTTCCACTTCGCGCTGGCGGGATTTGGCGTTTATCTACTGGCGCGATACACCCTCGCCCGGCTGGGCTTCACCGACCGCCGCGCCACCGTGGCGGCATTCATCGGCGGGGGAATTTTCACCTTTTCGCCCTTTCATATGGCGCATTTGCTGGGACACATGCAGGTACTCAGCCTTTCATGGAACGCTTTTTACGTGCTGTGGGTGCTCCGCACACTGAACGATTGGCGCATCCGACTGGCAACCGACCCGCACGCCGCCATCCGCCGCCGCGATTTGGCGCTGAGCGGGCTGTTTCTGGCGTTTGTGACCATGATTGACTGGTATCAAACCCTGTACATGGTGCTGTTCACGGCAGTCATTTTATTGTGGATGGTGTGGCGGCTGTGGCGAGATTTCCCGCATAACCGCGTCGCCCTGCTCCGAAAACCGGTGATGGCGCTGGCAGGGATGGGGCTGGCGGTCGGCGTGGTCTTTTCGCCATTAATTGTGCCGATGGCGCGCGAAGCCGCCACCGCCGATTATATGCGCCCCAGCTTCGCGGAAAATATCGCCCTTTCCGCCGATGTGATGGCATTCATCACCCCCAGCGAACTGCATCCGCTGTGGGGGAACGCCATCGCCCCGTTTTACCGCAAATTCTCCGCCAGCACCTCCGAGCAGTTGATTTTCGTCGGCATCATCCCGCTACTGCTCACCTTCGCCGCCGCATTCCGCCATCGGCGGCGAAAATTGGCGCAATTCTGGGCGCTGTTGACACTGGTTTTTTTCGTGCTGGCGCTGGGACCCTACCTGCACATCGGCGGCAAAACCATCGCGCTCGGCGGAATTCCCCTCCCCATGCCCTATCTGGCGCTGTACAAAACCGTGCCCTTCATCGGCATCAGCCGCTCGCTGAGCCGGTATGCGCTCATGGTGATGATGGGGGTGAGCGTGTTCAGCGCACTGGCGTTGGCACGGCGCTCGCTACGGTGGCAGGTGGTTTTGGCGATGCTGATAACCTTTGAATTTGCCGCCATCCCCTACCCAATGAGTCCCGTGGACACGCCCGCATTCTTCAAAACCATCGCCGCCGAACCGGAGCGATACACCATCGCCTATTTGCCCATGAATTGGGACCGACCCGCGCCGTTGCTGTATCAAACCACGCACGGCAAAGATTTGCTGACGGGCTACATCTCCCGCCAAAACCCCGACGATTTGAGCTGGCGCACGCCCGTTTTGCAGGAATGGCGCACCCTGCAGGCGGACATCATTCAGGCGGATTTGCCCGCCCTTGCCCCCACCGTGCTGTCCGATTTCCGGGTGAAATACATCGTGCTCGATTATTTCCAGATGCCGCCGGGACCGGAGCGGGACGGAACGGAACGCTGGGTATCGGCGGCGCTGCCGAATCAAACTCCGGTCTTTCAGGATGACCGGCTGACGGTGTTCACCGCGCCGCCGTTGACCGTGCGGCAATCATATGTGCAATTGGGCGAGGGCTGGGGAGAATTGTCCGCCGAGGGGAGCGACACCGTGCGCCGGATGAGTTCGGGCGCGACACTGCGCATCATCCCCGGCGACACGCCGCCCGCGCAATTGAGCCTCGGCACGGTTGCGCCCTATTCGCTGGCGGAATTGTCCGTTTTCGCCAACGGCACGGCGCTTTCCATTTCCCTCTCCGGCGACAAAACACAAGCCGACATCGCGCTGCCGGTGGGCATCACCACCGTACAGCTAAAAATGTCATCCCCCATACCTATTTCCCGCATAAAAATACAATAAAGTGCTTGACATCTGTCCATAAAACTGTCACAATATCTGTATTCTGTAATATATTGATAAGGGAGAGGATAGATGAAATCCAGTTACAAAATTATGTTGTTGATTGTCGGGCTGGCGCTTTTTGGGCTTGCCTGCGGATTGGGCAGTACCGCAACCGAAAAACTCGATGAGGTGAAAAACACAGCGGAAGCCGCTGCCACCCAGGTGGGCGAAATCGCGGAAACAGCCGCCCCGCTTGCCACCTCCATCGCCGCAGACGTGGAAAAACTGGCAACCGAAGTACCACAAGCCGACAACGGCGAAGCCACCGGCAACACAGAGGGCAGTGGTGAAACGGAAGTCGCCCCGCTCGATATTTCCAACAGCAAAAGCGCCCTTGAGCAACTCTCATCGTACCGCTCGGAAACAACCATCTCGGTTGACGGCGTGGACAACGACGGCAACCCCGTCAAAGGAAGTATGACCACCCTGCAAGAAGCCACCAAAGACCCTGAAGTGATGCACGCGCAAATGTCCGGCACGGGCGACATAGCCAAACAATCCGGGGGCACGGAAGGCGTCATGCTTGAATGGTATATTGCCGACGGCAACATGTATCTGTTCGACCCGACCTCCGGCGAATGGTCAACTTTGCCGGGCGACTCAATGGGCTTCAGTGACATGCTCATGTCCGCGGAAGACGTTGTGGATATTCCCCCTTCGGCAAAACGCGACCTTTTGCCCGTCACCGTGAACGGGGTCTCCACCTGGCATTACACCTTTGATGCCGGCGATATGCCCAAAGACGACACCATGAACATCAAAAGCGGCTCCGGCGAAGTCTGGATCGCCCGCGACGGCGGCTATCCGGTGAAAATGGTCATCGAAATTGTCGGCGCTTCCACAGACGCACAAACACAGGATGGAGGCGGCTCTTTCTTCGCCAATGGCACAATGAAAATTACTTATGAGCTGACCGACATCAACAAAAATTTCAAAATTGAAGTGCCCGAAGCAGCCCTGAACGCCCCCAGCATGTTCGGCGACTCCGGCAGCGGCGGAGATTCGGGTGCCGGTAGCGGCGGTGACATGAACATTGACCTGCCGATGATGGACGACGCAAACGTAGAATTTTCAATGGCGGGGATGACCAGCTACACCACATCCGCCACCGTTGATGAAGTTATAAAATTCTACCGCACCGAAATGGCAAAAATGGGCTGGGAAAACGACCCCGCCCAAGATATGCTGAGCGAATCCGGCGGCTTCCTGGAATTCAAAAAAGACGGCTCATCCATCAGTTTGGTGGTTGACAATTCCGCCGGAGACGGCACGACCAGCGTCACCATTTTAACCGAATAACCGCACTTTCACCGCAAAAAACCCGGAGACGGACAACTCTCCGGGTTTTTTCATGCCCGCTGCGGTTTGACTCACCCTCGCAAAATCAATACAATCAACCTACATCTACGCGGGGCTGTGACACTGTATGACCCACCTGATTTACATTATCATCCCCAATTTATCTCTCCTTCCTGACGGCTC
The DNA here is from genome assembly GCA_964570315.1 of uncultured Anaerolineaceae bacterium. Classification (GTDB taxonomy): domain Bacteria; phylum Chloroflexota; class Anaerolineae; order 4572-78; family 4572-78; genus JANTHQ01. The sequence continues at coordinate 6,824 of CAZMXX010000042.1, forward strand.
GAGCTGGCGGTTTCCGGTTCGGGCGTTGGGGGGTTGGACATAACCCGGATCTTCACCTCAATTGAACTTCACTCAACAAATAGCGCCGCATTCATCGCCACACCACCGCAATGCGGCTCGTACTGTCCGCAAATATACAGAAAATTCAATTAAATACACAGGAGAATGATCTCAATGACTACCTCAACCGTTACCAAAAATCCGCATATCATCACTGAAATTCCCGGTCCGAAAGCCCGCGCCCTGGTGGAACGCGACCACAAAGTCATCACCCGTACCTACGGACGCCCCTACCCCTTTGTGATGCAAAAAGGACGCGGCGTGGAAGTTTGGGACGTGGACGGCAACCGTTTCCTCGACTTCGTGGCGGGCATCGCCGTGGCAAATACCGGACACAACCACCCCAAAGTTGTCGCCGCCATCAAAGACGCCGCCGACAGCTTTATTCACATTTCGTCGGATTATTATCATGAAAAAATGGCGCGCCTCGGCGAGCGATTGAACGACATCGCCCCGTTTGAAGAAGACGCGATGGTCGTACTGACCAACTCCGGCACAGAATCGGTGGAAGGCGCGTTGAAACTGGCGCGATACGTCACCGGTCGCTCCCGTTTCATCGGCTTTTACGGCGGGTTCCACGGGCGCACTATGGGGTCGCTGGCGTTCACCGGCAGCAAACCCATCCAGCAACAGGGCAATTTCCCCACCATGCCGGGCGTCACCCACATCCCCTACCCCAACCCCTACCGCCCCATGTTCGCCGGGGAAGACCAGGGTCAAGCCGTGATTGACTATCTGGAAAATGTGGTCTTCGCCACCGCCGTCCCCGCGCAGGAAGTGGCGGCAATTCTGGTGGAAGCCATTCAGGGCGAAGGCGGGTACGTCGTTCCCCCTGCCGGCTTCTTCCCCAAACTCCGCGAACTGTGCGACAAATACGGCATTCTGCTGATTGTGGATGAAGTCCAAAGCGGCATCGGGCGCACCGGCAAAATGTTCGCCATTGAACATTTTGGCGTGGAGCCGGACATCGTCACCAGCGCCAAAGGGTTGGGCAGCGGCATGCCCATCGGCGCAGTGATTGCCCGCAAATCCATCATGGAAAAATGGCCCATGAGCGCCCACGGCAACACCTACGGCGGCAATCCCATCGCCTGTGCTTCCGCGCTGGCAACGCTTGATTTGGTGGAAGGGGAATATATGGACAACGCCGCCAAAATGGGCGAATATCTGATGGGCGAATTGCGAAAAATGGCGGACAAATATCCCGTCATCGGCGAGGTGCGCGGGCGCGGGCTGATGATTGGCGTCGAATTGGTGGAAGACCGCACCACCAAAAAACCTGCCAAAAAATTCGCCAATGAAATGTTGATGCGCGGCTTCCAAAATGGTATCCTGCTGATGACCTGCGGCGTGAGCACGCTCCGTCTGATGCCCCCCTTGATGCTGGACAAAGAAACGGCGAACGAAGCCCTCGCGCTGATTGACCAGACCTTTGCCGAAGTTACCGAAGCTTTAGGCTAGAACCGTGATTCGTGTTTCGTATTGCGTGATTTCACGACACACGCAATACGAAACACGTTTTACCCCCAACTAAAATCAATTACTTTTCAGAGAGGCAACCATGCGCGCCATTGACATTATCGCAAAAACCAGAGACAAAAAACCGCTCACCGATGCAGAGATGAAATTTTGGATTGAAGGCTACACCCGTGGCGACATCCCCGACTATCAAGCCGCCGCATGGTGCATGGCAGTGGTGCTCAACGGACTGACCGACGAAGAAGCCACCGCCCTCACCCTGAACATGGCACAATCCGGCGACATGCTCGACTTGCACCAAATCGCTCCCTTTGTGGTGGACAAACATTCCACCGGCGGCGTGGGCGACAAAACCACACTGGTGGTCGCGCCGCTGGTTGCCGCCACCGGCTTGCCTGTCGGCAAAATGAGCGGGCGCGGCTTGGGCTTCTCCGGCGGCACCATTGACAAACTGGAATCTTTTGACGGGTTTCGGGTCAGCCTGACCACCGCTGAATTTTTGGACATGCTCAAAGAACACAACATCGTTGTCTCCGGTCAGTCGGCAGACCTCGCCCCCGCCGATGGCAAATTTTACGCCCTGCGCGACGTGACCGCCACGGTGGAAAGTCTGCCGTTGATTGCCGCCAGCATCATGAGCAAAAAAATCGCCTCCGGCGCGGATGCCATTGTGCTGGACGTGAAGGTGGGCAAAGGGGCATTCATGCACACTCTGGCGGACGCCGAAGCGCTGGCAAACGCGATGGTCGCCATTGGGCGCGGCGTGGGGCGCAAAGTCGCCGCCGTCATCTCCGACATGAACCAACCGCTCGGCTTTGCGGTGGGCAACGCACTGGAAGTCAAAGAAGCGATGGACACCCTGCACGGCGGCGGTCCCGCCGATTTCCGCGACCACTGCCTGACCGTCGCCGGAAAGATGGTGGAATTGGCGGGCAAAGCCGATGACCTTTCTGCCGCCAAAACCATGCTGGCAAAATTGCTGGATGATGGCACAGCGTGGGAAAAATTCAAAGAATGGATTATCGCCCAGGGCGGCAGTGAAGCGCAACTGAACGACCCGACCCTGTTACCCGGCGCCCCCATCATCGAAATAATTTCCGCGCCGCGTGGCGGCAGCATCGCCGGTATTGACGCCGCCGAAGTGGGCAAAACCGGCGTGGCAATGGGCGGCGGACGCGAGAAAAAAGGCGACCCCATTGATTACAGCGTGGGGATTGTCTTCCACGCCAAAGTGGGCGATGTGGTGGAGATGGGTGAGCCGCTGTTCACCTTGCACGCGCACAGTGATGAAACATTCCGCATGGCAAAAGAACGGTTGCTGGCGGCAATCACATGGTCAAACGAGCCTGTTGCACCGCCGCCGCACACCCTGAAAATCATCGGGTAAAAAATGACGGCAAAAAGAAACGGCGAAGCCGCAACGCTTCGCCGTTTCTTTGTCGGGGGCACAACCGTCACATTTCCAAAATTATCGTCACGGGTCCATCATTCTGAATGGAGACCAGCATATCCGCGCCGAAAACGCCGGTGGCAACTTTTTTGATGCCCTGTCGTTGCAGCGCCCGCACAAATTCATCCACCAACGGTTCCGCAATTTCCGGCGGCGCGGCATCCGTGTAGCTTGGTCGCCGCCCACGCCGGGCATCGGCGTACAGCGTGAATTGCGAAATCACCAGCACTTCCGCATCCACATCCAGCACCGAGCAGTTCATTTTGCCCGCATCATCGTTAAAAATACGCAAGCCCGCGATTTTCCGCGCCATTTTCGCCACCACTTCCGGCGTATCGCTATGGGTGATGCCCACCAAAACAACCAGCCCGCCATCAATTTCCCCGACGATTTTTCCCCCCACGGAAACGTGGCTCGCGCTTGCCCGTTGAAGTACCGCCCGCATCAGGCTTCATCATCCTTCGGCAACGGTTCAGTATTGAAATATTTCCTGAAGCGTTCCAAATGGTTTTCATCCGACACTAGACTTGCAAATAATTGCCAAATAGAATACGAAATTTTATCGTTTTCCGCCAAATGATCATCAATCATACGCTGGCGATACGTATCCAAGATGCGCTCGGCGGCGTCCAAACCGTCCATCCGAATATTGACCACGGCAAAGAGGAGCATACCCCGCATTGAGATGATGCCGCTTGCCAGCCCCTCTTCCAGCACGTCAAACACCTCCTGCGGGTCGGCATTGGTGTGCAACATTGCTTCCGCCCACATATCGACATCATAATCGTATGCCTCAACGGTGTGCGCGGCAACCTTGCGCCACCATTTTTGCGCAATCTCCATTTCGCCGCGCCGTCGTGCCATCTCCGCTTTGTAAAAGCCACGGATGACGGGGTCTTTTTCTTTTTCCAAGCGGCGTTCAAGCCGCTCCGGCATATCGTATTCCAAATACATTTCATATAGAGGAATGCTATCCGCTATTCCGGAAGATTTTTGCCAATCCAGCCATATTTTTTCGGCATCATCAAATCGCTTCTGACGTTTATACAGCACAAAAAGCATACCGTATATCATCCGCCCGCCATCTTCACCGTGTGATGGCAGGGCAATGGCGCGCTTGAAAGCCTCTTCCGCCTCATCCAGCCGGTCTTTCCGCACCAATATGCCGCCAAGCGACACCCACAGCGATTGGTCATCGGGATACGCCACGGTCAATGTTTGCAATTCATCCAGTCCGGCGTCCACATCGCCCCGATTGATGGCTATCCATACCAGCGCATGTTTCCATTTGTTGTGGGCTTCTTCGGGGGCGGTTTCAATCAATTCCCGGTAGAGTTTTTCCGCTTCGTCAAAATTTTTTTCATCCTGAAGTAGCGTCGCCAAAACTTCAATAGCCATAATTCTCAAATCATCCAGCTCCGGACGAAGTTTGCGGACTTTTTCACTCAGCCGCCCCAAACGATGATGCAAGCGCCGGAAAATCTGTATCGCTTCAGCAGTTTTGCCGCCCTGCAAATACTCATGCGCTTGTTGGAACAAGGCTTCATAACTTCCGGAGAGTTCGACTTCATTCAACATAATTTTTCCTTCCGCTATTTCATTAATGATGGGTCATTATACTGTATAACCCTGAAATCAAACAAGAATTATCCGCTGCATTGCGATGGTTTTGCCAGAAGCGGCAGATAGATTATACTGGATTAACTGTTTTTTTTTGAGAGGGTTTATGGCGATTAAACTGCTGGCATTGGATTTGGACGGAACCATCGTTTCCGATTTAAGGGATATTTCACCGCGCGTGCATACCGCCATTCAACGGGCGATGGCGCAGGACGTGCGGGTGGTGATAGCGACCGGGCGCGAGTTTGAGATGACCAAACGATTCGCGCGGCAGCTGAATATCCATTCGCCGCTGATTTGCTATCAAGGGGCGTTGATTCAGTTTCCGGACAGCGACACCCCCCTGTTGGCGCACACAATCCCCGCCGACCTTTCCCGCCGGATGATTCAGTTCGCGCGGGCGAAGAAGCTGCATCTGGTGCTGTACACCACCACTGCCCGCTATACGGAATTACCCTCGCCACTGATGCGCGCGATTTTTGAACAAGCCGAATCGCCGCCGACGGTGGTGAACAATCTGCTCTCTACCTTGTATCAGCCGCAACCCGTGCTGAAATTTCTTTTCATCCAGCCGCCGGAAGAAAGCAAAAAGATGCACCATCTGCTGGAAAAAGAATTCGGGGAGATGCTGCACATCACGCCCTCGCTCGATACTATTGTGGAGGGCATTATGCCGCAAGTTTCCAAAGGGAACGCAGTGGCGTTTGTGGCGAAATACTACAATATCCCACAGGCACAAATTCTGGCAATTGGCGACCAAGACAACGACATCGCAATGATTCGCGCAGCGGGCATCGGCGTGGCAATGGGAAACGCCACTACCGGCGCGCGCGCCGTGGCAGATGTGCTTGCACCTCCGCTGGAAAATGACGGCGCGGCATGGGCAATTGAAAAATACGTTTTGAACGGAAGCCATGACTGACATCCTTCCCGCCGACGCCCCGGAAGCGATACAAATTGCCGCCGATGCGCTGCAACAAGGCAAGGTTATCGGCTTGCCCACCGATACCGTGTACGGCGTTGCCGCGCTGGCGCTCAACCGGCACGCCGTGGCGGAGATATATCGCCTGAAACGCCGCCCCGCCCACAAAGCCATTCCGGTGTTTGTGCCGTCCATTGCGCAACTGTCGCAAGTTTGCACCGGCGTGCCCCAAAATGTGATGCCCCTGCTGACGGCATTCCTTCCCGGCGCGCTGACCGTTATTTTACCGGCACACCCATCTCTGCCGGGCATTGTCACCAATTTTGGCGATACGGTGGCGGTGCGCATCCCCGACCATCCGGTGGCGCTGGCGCTGCTCGCCCGTGTGAATGCCCCGCTGGCGGTCACCAGCGCGAATATATCCGACCACCCGACCCCGCCCACTGCCGCCGCCGTTGCCGCCCAACTGGGGGAGGCGCTGCCACTCATTCTGGATGGGGGCATCAGCCCCCAAAATACGCCATCCACCATTTTAGACGTGACCCAATCGCCGCCGAAAATTCTGCGCCACGGCGCAATCCCGGCGGCGGCACTGGCACGCTATTTGAAAACCATCACTGTTTGACAAACTTGGTATGATTATCGGCATTGATGCCAGCCGCGCAACGCTGGCGCACAAAACAGGAACGGAACGATACGCCTTCGAGGTGATAAAAGCGCTGGCGACCCACGCCGACGCCGCCCATCGGTTGCGGCTGTACACCCATCAGCCTCCCGCCAGAGATTGGGTGGACGCTCCCTTTGTGGAGACGCGGGTCATTCCCCTGCCCCGCATGTGGACACATCTGCGTTTGGCGGCGGAAATCTTGCGCCATCCGCCGGATGTTCTTTTTGTGCCGGCGCATGTCCTGCCGTTCATTTGCCCCGTTCCGGCAGTGGTCACCGTTCACGATTTGGGCTATCGCCATTTTCCGCAGACGCACACTCGTTTCCAACGCCGGTATCTCGATGCCACCACCCGACGACACACAAAAATGGCGCGGCACATCATCGCCGATTCTGCCGCCACCGCCAACGATTTGCAGCATTTTTACGGCGCGGCGGCGCAAAACATCTCGGTCGTGCACTTGGGTTTTTCACCGCACACCACGCCCATCCCCCACCCCAACACCGTGCCGGAGAAATACGGCATCAGCGGCGAATATGTGCTGTATATGGGCACACTGCAACCCCGGAAGAATCTCTCGCGCCTGCTGGCGGCGTTCAAAGAAATTTCCGCCCAATTCCCGCAAATCTCGCTGGTTTTGGCGGGCGGAAAAGGGTGGCTGTTCGACCGGATTCAATCGGATATTGCCCGCTTCAATCTGCAATCGCGGGTCATTCTGCCCGGTTTCATCCCCGAAGCCGACAAATTCGCGCTGTTGAGCGGCGCGACCGTCTTCGCTTTTCCGTCGCTGTACGAAGGCTTCGGGCTGCCGGTGCTGGAGGCGATGGCGTGCGGTACGCCCGTGCTCGCCGGAAACACCTCTTCGTTGCCGGAAGTGGCGGGGGATGCCGCATTGCTCGTCAACCCGCTGGACACGCTCGCCATTGCCGACGGATTGCAGCAACTACTGACCACGCCCGCACTGCGGCAATCGCTGGTGGAGCGGGGCTTCCGGCAAATTACCAACTTCTCATGGGAGAAAACCGGCGCAAAAATATGGAACATCCTGATGCAGGCGGCAACATGACCCCGATTGCGCTCGTACCCACCGCCAAAATTCTGGTCGTTAAACTCGCTGATTTGGGCGACGTGCTGACCGCCACCCCTGCCCTGCGCGCGCTCCGCCGCCGCTACCCCCACGCCACCATTGATGTGCTGCTCACCCATCACACCCAACCGGCGCTGGCATATTCCACATGGGCGGATAACCTCATCCCCAGCGATAACTTTCGCTTTTTCACGCCCCGTGATGCGCTGAAACCCGATGTGATGGCAGAGGGGCTGCAATTATTGAAGGTCATCCGGCAAAAAAAATATGATGCGGTCATCATTCTGCACCATTTGACCACCCGCGCCGGCGCGCTAAAATACGCGGCCATCGCCCGTGCCGGAGGCGCAAAAATTGTGGCGGGGCTGCATCCACCGGGGAAACGGGGCGCATTTCTCACCCATTTTGCGCCGGATGGCGGTTTCGGCAAGCGGCATGAAGTTGATTATTGGCTGGATGTTGTGGCGCAGGTGGACGCGCCCGCCGTCGGGCGGGAAATGGACATGGCTTTTTCTGCGGATGATGCAACTTGGGCGCGAACCCTTTTACGCGCCGAAAATCACCATTCGCCGGTGGTGGTCATTCATCCGGGGTCAGGGGGGTTCAGCACTGCCCGGCGCTGGTCTGCCCGGCATTTCGCCGCCGTCGCCGATGCGCTCATCGCCGATGGCGCAACCGTGGCGCTGGTCGGCACGCCCACCGACGGCATCGATGCGGTGCAAGCGGCAATGACCCGGCAAGCGGTAGATTTGAGCGGACAAACGTCGCTCCACCAACTGGCGGCGCTCATTTCGCAAGCGCAATTATTCATCGGCGGCGATTCCGGGGTGAGTCACATCGCCGCCGCCACCGGCGTGCCGATGGTCTCCATTTTCGGACCCACCAATGAGGCGGCATGGGGCGCCACCGGCGCACAACAGATTATCCTCCGCGCCGACATCCCCTGCGCCCCGTGCGCCTACATCGGGCACAGTGTCGGGCTGCGCCACGGATGCGACGCCAAAACGTGCCTGAAGCTCATCACCCCCGAACAAGTGTTGCGCACCGCGCGAAAATTGTTAAACGATGAAACACCCGCCCGCCCGGTCGTCATCCCCCCTGAACGCCCTGCCGAACACGCCACCATTTTAGGGGTGACGATTGATGCCGTGACCTTTCAATCCGCTTTGGCGAAAATAGAAACCTTCATCGCCGAGGGTCGTCCGCATCAAATTTGCACCGTCAATCCTGAATTTGTGGTTGCCGCTCAACGCGACCATCTGTTTCGGCGGGTCATCAATCGGGCGTCTATGGCATTCGCCGACGGCGCCGGCTTGCTGCTGGCGGCGCGCTGGCTGGGCGAAACGCCACTGCCGGAGCGCATCGCGGGGGTGGATATGGTGGAAGCGCTGGCGCAGCGTTCCGCCGAAAGGGGGTATCGGCTGTATTTTTTGGGGGCACAGCCGGGGGTGGCAGAAAAAGCCATCGCCACCTTGCGGGAACGATACCCGAAAATGAAGGCGGTCGGGGCGTTTGCCGGGTCTCCCCGCGCGGAAGACGAGGATGCACTGGTGGAAAAAATTCGCGCGGCGGCGCCGGATGTTGTTTTTGTGGCGTACGGCGCACCGAAACAGGACAAATGGATTGCCCGCAACATGCATCGTTTGCCCGGTGGCGTTTTTATTGGCGTGGGCGGGGCATTCGATTTTATTGCGGGCACAGCGCAGCGCGCGCCGAAGTGGGTGCAGCGCATCGGGCTGGAGTGGTTGCATCGGTTGGTGATGCAACCCTGGCGATGGCGGCGCATCTGGAATGCCGTCCCGCGATTTTTGTGGCTGATTTTCAAATCAAAGATTGGTTTGGGAGAATATTATGATGATTGATACCGTGACCGACATCTTTTCCGCCGCAGTTTCAAATCGGGATCCGCAACAATTGGCGCACGGCATTCGCCGGGTGCTGGCAGTGGGAGAAACCTACATTATCGAAAATCGGTGGGAATTGCTGGACACGCTGTGCATCGCCACGGACAGCATTGTGGCAGATGCGCGGAAAGAGGGATTGCTCGCAGAAGATGTCCTGCACCGGCTCGCCGATTTGGCGCAACAAATCATCGCCGTGCTGCAATTTGTGGCGCACGCCCGCGGCGACCGCCGCACCGGCAATTTCATCACCGCGCAAAGGCAGGCAAAACGCCTCGACGCGATGACAGGCGGGCAATTTCAGTTGCTGGCATTGACCGAGCGTGTGCCGGAATCCGGCACAACGCCGAACATCACGCTGTCGCTCTAACCATAGAATTTGCGTCAAGGGTACTCCCCCATTGATGGGGGAGAGGAATTGAC
>CAZMXX010000043.1:0-16167 GCA_964570315.1 uncultured Anaerolineaceae bacterium
GCACCACCGCGCGGTTGCCCTGTCCCGTTTCTTTGTCCAACCCGGTGACATACGTGGGCATAAATTTGCCCCGTCCGATGATGGGACCGCCAATCCAGCCCTGGTCGCCATCTTTGGGGATACCGTACACCACAATATTTTTCAGGGAGATGTCGCGCTCGCTTTTGTATGAGACGACTTTCCCTTCCACGATGTCCAAATCGTTGACATCTTCGTCCCACGCTTCCGCCACCATGTCCAAAATCTGAGCGCGGGCGTCCTCGGCGGCGGCTTTGACGGCGTTCCCCATACTCCATGTCAGGCGGCTGGCGACGGTCTGCCATTCATACGGGCTGTATTGGGTGTCCAGCGGACCGGCGATGCGCACCCATTCGTAGGGCACGCCGAGCGCGGCGGCAGCCATCTGCGCGGCAACGGTGAACGCGCCCTGTCCGATTTCCTGCCCGCCCACGCCTACCGTGACCGTGCCGTCTTCATTCAAGCCCACCCACGCGCTCGAACCGGGGTTCGGCGGCATGGCGGGCGCTTTCCACATCAGCGCAATCCCTTTTCCGCGCCGTTTGTGGGGGGCGCTGGCGGGAGATTTTTTGCCCCAGTCCACCGCTTCCGCTACCTTTTTGATGCAGCGCGATAATCCGGTGGGGTGCATTTTCATGCCGGTTGAGAGTGTGTCGCCGCCCTGCACCACATTTTTCAGATGGAATTCAACTTTATCCATCCCGATTTTCGCCGCCAAATCGTCCATCACCTGCCCGATGCCCGCATGCAGTTCCGACATCCCGAAGCCGCGATACGCCCCGCCGATGGGGTGGTTGGTGTACACGCACAGGCTGTCGGTTTTGACGTTGGGAATGTCATACGGTCCGGTGCTGCTGTATCCGCCCGCGCGGGTGATGTTCACCCCGTATTCGGTGGATGCGCCGCCATCCCAATACATCGTGTTTTCCATCGCCAGCAGGTTGCCTTCGGCGTCGCAGCCCACTTTTAGTTTGATGATCAATCCCTGCCGCACAAAGTTGGTGTAAAACTCTTCCTCGCGGGTCAGGCGGAATTTAACGGGATAGCCGGGGACTTTGGTCGCAATTGCCACCGGCACGGCTTCCATCGTCACCCCGGCTTTACAGCCGAACCCGCCGCCGACATACGGGGCGATGACACGCATATCGCTTTGGGAAATACCCAGTGTTTTGGCAATGAGATTTCGTTGGGCAAAGGGCGATTGCGATGATGCCCACAGGGTCACTCTGCCGGTGTCATCCATCATGGCGGTGGCAATGTGCGGCTCAATGGGGACGTGCTGGACATGCGGCACGCGGATGGTTTTTTCGACCACGGCGGCGCATTGCGCGAAAGCCGCTTCGGTATCGCCTTTGCGGATTTTGAAATGGTTGGCAATATTTGTGCCCGGCTGCGGGAAGATGAAATTCGGGACTTCGTAGTCTGCCAAATCGGGATGAATCACCGGCGCTTCGGGCGTCGCCGCGTAAATCGGGTCGGTGACGGCTTCCAGCACTTCATATTCCACCTCAATCAAGTCTACGGCTTGCTCGGCAATTTCTTCCGACACTGCCGCCACTCCGGCAACCGGCTCGCCGACAAAGCGCACCCGGTTCAGGGCGAAGATGCGTTTATCCTTCAGATACAATCCGATGCGGTTGGGGAAATCTTTGCCGGTGACCACCGCTTTCACACCCGGCAGCGCTTCGGCTTTGCGGGTGTCAATAGATTTGATGAGCGCGTGTGGGTGCGGGCTTCGCTTCACGCGGGCGTACAGCAATTTTTTCCCGAAGGGAATATCATCCGCATATACCGCCGCACCGGTGACTTTTTCGCGTACATCAATGCGCGGCACACTTTTTCCGATTAAGTCAGGAATTTTCTCTGTTCTTTCCAGTACCATGAACGGTCTCCTTTTTTCTTTGCCGTGCCTATTTTGTGTCCGATGCGGCGAGCTTCGCCGCCTCTCTCACGCCATCCACAATGCGCACATAGCCGGTACAGCGGCACAAATTCCCCACCAGCGCCTCGCGGATGTCGTGGTCGGTGGGGTTGGGATTGCGCCTCAACAGTGACTTGGACGAGATGAGCATGCCGGGCGTGCAGAAGCCGCACTGCACCGCGCCGCTTTCCACAAACGCTTCCTGCAACGGGTCAAGGGTGTGGTCATGCGACAACCCTTCGACGGTCACAATTTCTGCGCCGTCTGTTTCCACTGCCAGCACCAAACAACTGTTCACCGGCGCGCCGTTCATCATCACCGTGCATGCGCCGCATTCGCCGGAGGCACAGCCATTCTTCGTGCCGGTCAGCGCCAGTTCTTCGCGAAGCATTTCCAGCAGGGTCATATGAGACGGCACGGTTACGATTTCGGTTTCGCCATTTATGGTTACGGTTATGGTATGATGAGCCATAGTTCCTCCGGGTTATTGTAATTTTTTCCAAACATCGTTCACCGCGCGTTTGACCAGATTGCGCACCATTAATTTACGATATTTGGCTGTGCCGCGCGTGTCATCAATGGGGGTGGCGGCATCCATGGCGGCATTTGCGGCTTGGGAAATTGTTTCAGGGGTGATGGGCGCGTCTGCCAAAATCGCCTCCGCCGTGACGGGGATGCGCGGCACGGGGGCAACCGAGGCGAGCGCGAGTTTGAATCGGTAGCCGGATGCGGTGGTCGAGTCGGGGTATCCCAGCGCGGTGACGCCCACAATTGCCAAGTCGCCATCGTTGTTGCGGTTTAATTTGATGTAAATGCCGGCGGCATTGGCGGGCGGCAGCGGGAAATGGATGGCAGTAGCAATATCGCCCGGTCGGAGGTTTGTTTTTCCGGGCGCGTGAAAGAAGCCGGTCAGCGGCTCTTCGCGCTCGCCACCGACGCCATGCACGCGCAGCGTTCCGCCCAGCACAATGCTCGCGCCGAGGGTGTCGCCGGCGGGGGAAGCGTTGCAGATGTTGCCCACCAGCGTCGCTCGGCTGCGGAGTTGATAACTGGCGACGGTGCGCGCGGCTTGCGCCAGCAGGGGGTAGTGTTCCTGCACAAAAGGCGATTCGATGATGCGGTTCATGCTCACCGCCGCACCGATGGTCAACCCATGTTGCGGGTCAAAAGAGATGTCGTTCATCCCCGAAAAATGTTTTACATCCACTATAAATTTATCATGCCAGGCTTTGGCGCGCAGACGGACGAAAGTATCGGTGCCGCCCATGAACGGTCGCGCTTCACCGGCATGTTCAGCCAGAAAAGTACAGGCTTCATCCAGCGAAGCCGGCTTGATGTACTCAAATTTTGGGAGTCCGGGCGTAGGAGTATCCATAAAATATTACCTCCGTGAGAGTTTGAACCGGCATAACCCGGTTTAGACTGCCGTTAATTTTTGATATACGGGACTGCCAACGCTTCCGGTTTGGCAGCGCCCCATTTTGTTCGGAACCATTTGGTTGCCATAATCCACAAAACAACCAGTGTGATGGCAAAAGGAACCATACGCCAGATGTATCTGGAGAAAACACCGGGAAGTATCAGTTGGGGATTGAGCGAGAGTTGCCACAAAATCCCGAAAAGCAGCGAGCCACTCAACAGAATGAAGGGGTTCCATGCCGAGAAAAAGACGAGCGCCAGAGAGATGAATCCCCAGCCCATCAGGAAGTTGTAATTCCAGACCGGATTGTAATTGAGCGAGTAGATTGCGCCCGCCAACCCCATGAGCATCCCCCCCACAATGACGCACAGATAGCGGGTTGTGGCAACATTAATCCCCGAAACTTCGGCGACCGCCGGGTTTTCTCCCACTGACCGCACGCGCAACCCGATGCTTGTTTTGGAAAAAACAAACCATGAGAGGACAATCAGCGCGATGCCCAGAAAGAAGAAGGGAGACAAATTCAGCACCGACGGGATGCGATCCATCCCCAACGGTCCGGTGTATGGATTGCCCAGATAGGTGGTCAGACCAAAGCCGAAAATCCAGATACCCATACCGCTCACAACTTGGTCTCCGTGAAGGGTGATGGAGAAGAAACTGTGCAACAAGCCGAGTAATCCGCCGATGGCAATGCCCGCCAGAAAACCGAGCAAGTAACTCCCGGTGCTTTGGGCAACGATGAACCCCAATGTCGCGCCAAATAACATGACCCCTTCAACGCCAACGTTCAACACCCCTGAACGCTGACCGATAAGCTCGCCGAGGGCGGCGATGGTGAAAATGGTCGAAGCATCCAAACTTCTAACGAAAAATTCCAGCATGGACTTACTCCTTCTCTATTTTTTGAAACACAATTTTATAACGATAAAAGAACTGAAACGCGACGAGCGTAATCATCAATACGCCCAGCATAGCATAATCAACGCCGAAACTCATGCCCAATTTCCCTTGAATGAACCGCCCGCCAACAGATAATCCGCCAAAGAGAAAGGCGACCGGAATGGCGGCGATGGGGTCTCCGAGGGCGATGAGACCGCAGATGATGCCGTAAAAAGAAAGGTCTCCGAAAAAACCGTAGTTTCTGGCAATTTTATATACGCCCGGCACCGCGGCAAAATAATGATACCCCGCCAGCCCGGCTATTGCCCCGCCAATCATAAATACCAGCGAAGGTATTTTGAATGAGCTGATACCGGCATAATGCGCCGCCGCCGGACTGAGACCATAGGTTTTAATTTCATACCCGATTTTGGATTTTGAAAACATAAAATACAGTAGTATGGCTAACCCCAACACCAGAAAAATGGTGATGGGCATACCGGCAACAATCGGGGCGCGCACGGAAAGGGGCAACTCAAAACTTTCTCCCCTGCCGCCCTGGTTCATAAAGATGCCGCCATCTTTTATCAGAAAAGAGACAACCCAGAAGATGATAAAATTCAACATCATGGTGACGACAATTTCATTCAGATTGTATTTCCCCTTAAAAAACCCGGCAATGACGCCCACGCTCGCGCCGAACAGCGCGGCGACGGCAAGCATAATCGGGATGACAATAATCGGGGAATACTCGGCATTGGGGGAAGATTTTGCCCCAAAGATGTATAAAACGGTGAATGCGCCCAGCGCCCCGGCATACAATTGCCCTGCCGTGCCGATATTCCACAGTCCGGCTCGGAACGGGACGATGAACGCAAAGGTGCTTAACGCCAGGAAGATGAAGCGGTTGATGGTAGCGGGCAACCCGAAGGGGTTGAAAAAGGCGTAAGAGAAAATCTCACGATACGCTACCAGCGGGTCAATATCGGCGAGAATGAAAATGAGGCTGAACACCGCCAGCGCAAAGAGAACCGCCAGAATAGAGATGATGGTTGCATCCCAAACGGTTAAGGCAACTCTTTTTTGCATGGCAAGTTTGTATTTACCGGCTCTCATCTTGCCCTCCTTTGGTGTGCAAACCGGCCATCATTGCGCCCACCGTTTCTTTTTGGGCGTTTTTGCCGGGAATAATGTCCATGAACTCTCCTTCATAAATCGGCGCAACGCGGTCGCTTAACGCTAAAACTTCGTCAAGGTCTTCTGAAATGAGGAGGATGCCGGCTCTGGCTTTCTTCGCTTCCACCAATTTGTTTCGTACAAATTCAATGGCGCCGACATCAAGACCTTGTGTGGGCAGGTTAGCGATGATGAGGCGCGGGTTGCGCGCCAATACGCGCCCTAAAATGATTTTTTGCAGGTTTCCACCGGATAATGATTTGGCTTTTACATCGGGACCGGGGGTTGCCACATTGTATTCCTCAATGATGTCTTCTGTGAATTGGCGTATTTTTTTGAAGTTGATGATACCATAACGGGTGAATTTTTCATCAAAATAAAAGTTCATTGCCATATTTTCCACCAGTGAATAATCACCAATGGAACCGACGGTGATGCGCTCGGACGGGATGTAGCCCATCCCCATCTGCCATCTATCGAGGCTGGAAGCCGTGGTGATGTCTTTTCCGGTGAGCGTAACTTTCCCTCCGCTGGGTTTTCGCAACCCGGCGAGCACTTCCGCCAATTCTTGTTGCCCGTTTCCGGAAACACCGGCTATGCCGAAGATTTCCCCTTCATGCACGGAAAAAGAAATGCCTTGCAACGCCAAAGCCCCTTTATCGTTGAAGGTGGAAAGATTTTCTACTTGCAGGATGGGGTCTCCCCGTTCTACTTCCACTTGTTTGGTGCGGAAAATAATTTCTCTGCCCACCATTTCGCGGGTCAGAATTTTTTGGGTTGCGTGGCGCGTTTCCAGCCGAGCGGTCACTTTGCCGTGCCGCAGCACCGTGACCCGGTCGCTCACTGCCAACACAATGGGCAGTTTATGGGTGATGAAGGGGACAATTGCCATATCGTTTTTGGTCATCGCTTCAATGGAAGAGAGGAGGTTTTTGGTTTCCGGTGGCGCCAGGGCAGATGTCGGTTCATCCAAAATGAGAATTTTTGCGCCACGATAGAGGGATTTCAGGATTTCCACCACCTGTTTTTCACCTTCTGACAACTGCCAGACTTTCGCGCCCGGGTCAATATGAAAGTTGTATCGCTCGCACAATTCTTCGATTTCCCGAGTGGCGCGTTTAAAATTCAACAACTTTCCGGCATTCGGATGCCCGAGGATGATGTTTTCCAGCACCGTATGCGCCTGTACCAATTTTCGGTGCTGGTGAACCATGCCGATCCCCATGTTGATGGCATCAACGGGCGATTTGAAATTGACCCGTTGCCCGCGGATGTAAATTTCCCCTTCATCCGGTTGAATCAGACCAAACAGGATGCTCATCAACGTGGTTTTTCCGGCGCCATTCTCACCCAAAATAGCGTGGATTTCCCCTGCTTTCATCTCAAAATCGATGCCATCATTGGCGACAACACCCGGATACCGTTTGGTGATTCCCCGGGCTTCCAACACGGTTTCTCCGGGACTGGGTTTTGAAAATAAATTTGTTTGCATAGATATAATTCCGTGATAAATTTTCTGGTTATGTCTGGCTTTTTTCTTTTCCGGCTGGGGAGGGGGATGTTTTTTTAGGTGGCAGGGAAGTAAGAATGAGGCTCCCTTATTGGGGCGTGTTCCCTGTGCGGGAGCCTCATCCTTCCAGCTTAGAAAAGTGTTACGTTACAATGTGGCTGATGAAATGTGCCGGACGCGGTTTACTCCAATACTTTCAGCCCTTCCAAGTCAAAGTTGAATTTCGAGAGCAGCCATTCGGCGGTAGGTTCTTCGCCCGCCGGTTTGACGGTTGTGCCCGCGGCGGGAACCGGCTGGCTGTCCAAGTCAAGCCCGGTGCCGTTGCTCACGAAGGCGTGTTCGGTGAACGGGTCCCATTCGCCCTTCATCATTTGGTCGCGGCGTTGTTCCACGAGTTTGACGATTTCATCCGAGATTAATGGGCGGGCTTTGGGGCTGATGGCGTCAACGCCCACTTTGCCGTCATTCATGATGTCAATGGTGGCTTCTTTAGTGCCGTCAGCCAGCGTCATAGAGGAATCCATACCCATGTAGAGGATGGTGTCCGGGTTTTTGTTGCCAGCCATGTAGTCTTGGACGATTTTGTTGTAAAGGACTTCCCAGCGGGTATCGAAGGATACGGCGACGGTATCAGTACTTGACCAGCCGTAAGCGCCAACGATGTCCATGTCTTTACCAATGAACCAGATGCCTTTTTCCTGCGCCACGTCCAGCGGAGAGCCGGAGTCGGTTTGCTGGGTCAGAATATCCACGTTGTATTGGTCTACCAGCGTCGAGGCGATGTCCCGTTCTTCTTGCGGCAGGTACCAGTCGCCGGCGTATTTGACGTAGACGTTGACTTCTTTGTTCAGCAGTTTGGCGGCATCCTGCACGCCCAAGTAGAAGCCTGCTTGTCGCCGAATGACCTGTACCGAGGGGAATGCCGAGACGACACCGATGTTGCCGGTTTGGGTCAATGCGCCGGCAATCAGCCCTTCAAGATACAGCGCTTGATATTGGCGCGGGAAGAGGCGAATGAAGTTGGGTTTGGTGGTCAAATCGCTGGCGATGATGGAGACAAAGTAAGTGTCGGGGTATTTGTCGGCGATGTCTTTCAGGGGCAGCCCCATAAATTCGGCGTTCCCCACCACGATGTTGGCGCCGTTGGAAATCATTTCTTCGGCGTACGGAACTGCCAAATCCGGACCCACTTCTTCTCTGAAAATGTAGTCCACGTTGTCGTATTTTTCGGCGATGCGTTTTCCGGCTCGGTCATGAGCGCCGGACCATGTTGTCCCTTCGATGATGCTGAAGTGTTCGATAGCCAAGGTCACTTTGTCGGCTTTTGCAGGTTGTTCGGCGGGTTGTTTTGTCGGTTGAGCCGCTTCAGGTGTTGCGCTTTGGCAAGCGGTTGTCAGAATCCCCAGACTCATCAGAAGCACTGCCAACAGTAATAAAAGTTTTTTGCTCATTTTTTTCTCCTTTTCAAAGTAGTTGTTGAAGGGAGCCGCTCCAATTTGCCGCTCCCGGTGTACATTTTCCCCTGTTTCAATGGGATACAAACTATGAAATCTATCAACCCATTATCCATCCCTCCTTTTTTGACCAAAGCAATATCCCAGAGCAAAAGAAACCAGCACAACGCCTACGGCAAGCCAAACATTCCGGTCGGTGGATGAAAAAAACTCCGTGGTGAGGTCTTTCGCCACACCCATTGCGAATTTCATCTCCGATGGCGGGGTGTACGCCGTCGCCGGTTCCGAAACGCGAGCTTCCGGCGTGGCTGCCGCCGGTGGCGGTGCGTGTTTGGCTTGTAATGCCAAATTCAACGTTTCCAGCCCTTGTTTCACCATACTTTTACTCACCGATTCAACCAACCGTTGCCCGACGCTGGCTAATCTGCCGCCGATTTGAACATCGCCGGAATACTGCATCAGCGTTTTGTTGTCGGGGTGTTCCATCAGTTTGATTGCGCCGGTGCCTTTCACAAAACCGGGCGCGCCGCGTCCATCCACCTGCATGGTGTAGCTTTCCGGCGGCACTTCATCGGCAATGGTGATTTTCCCGGAAAACATCCCTGAAACGGGACCCAGCCGGACATTCATTTTGCCGGTATATTGATTGTCACTGACTTTCGAGAGGCTTTGCGTGCCCGGCAGCGCTTTTGCCAGCGCATCGGGGTCGCGCAATAGTTCCCAGACTTCAGCTCGGTTGCCGTCGAATATAAATTCACCGGATAGTTTCATAATATTGATATCCTTTTCATATGCGTTATGGTTGCGGGATGGCGGGTAGGGCAATTCACGAATCGCCCCTACGGAAAATTGCACCCAACATACCATAGATACGATTATTCGCTGCTTTTTGCCGCTTGCACCAATTCAAAGAGTCTGCCGGGGCTGAGCGGCATTTCCAGCAGTTCCAGCCCGTCAATATTGAGCGCGTTTTCCAGCGCCTGCGCCAGCACCGCCGGAATGGGGATTGCGCCCGCTTCGCCCACGCCTTTGCTTCCCATCGGGTTCAACGGCGATTTTGTTTCCTGATGCGCAATCTCAATGGTCGGCGGCATATCGGTGGAACGGGGAACCAAGTAATCCATGAATGAGGCGTTGAGCAGTTGCCCGTTCTCATCGTAAATGAGTTGTTCGTAAAATGAATGTCCGATGCCCATGGACACGCCGCCGTGAATTTGCCCATCCACCACCATCGGGTTGATGACTGTGCCGCAATCATGGGCGATGACAAATTTCTTGATGTCAATCAGCATGGTGTCCGGGTCTACTTCCACAATCATCGCCGCGACGCCGCTGGCGGTAGTGCCGTATTTGGGACCGAAATATTCGGTGGCTTCCAGCCCCGGTTCGGTACCGGGTTCAACCGCCCCGCGCAACGGGTTGGCGAGCATTGCCAATTCGCCGAGTGAGATGGATTTTTCGGGAATATCGGCGATGCGGATGACGCCGTTTTCCAATTCGAGTTCTTCTTCCGGGGCGTCCAGCACTTCGCTGGCTTTTGCCAGAATTTTTGCGCGCACCCGTTTGGCGGCGGCAAAGATGGCGTTGCCCGCCACCACTGCGCCCCGGCTGGCAAACGTGCCCGTTCCCCAGTGAAATTGATCGGTGTCGCCGGTGGTGACTTCCACATCCTGCACCGATACCCCCAATTGCTCGGCGGCAATTTGGGCGAAGGAGGTGAAATGGCTTTGCCCCTGTGTGCCGACGCCCGTCACCAGATTGACCTTCCCGCTGGATTCCACGGTGATGCGCGCCCCTTCATACGGTCCCACGCCGGTGCTTTCCACAAAGGGCGCCAGCCCGATGCCGACATGCTTCCCTTCGGCGCGGAGTTTCGGCTGTTCTTCGGCGACGAAACGGTCGTACCCGATGAGCTGGCGGGCTTTTTCAACCAGCGGCTGGAAGTTGCCGCTGTCGTAAATCGCTTCGATGAAATCTTGCCCGATGATGCTGTGATGCACCGGGAATGCATCGGCGGGGATGAGATTCCGGCGGCGAATTTCCACCGGGTCGATGCCCAGCTCTTTTGCCGCCAAATCCATCATCCGTTCCACTAAAAAGATACCCTGCGGACGACCCGCGCCGCGAACAGGGGTGACAATCATTTTATTGGTGAAGACGACCTTGAATTCAGTGTAAAAATTGGGCACATCATACACGCCCATCGAGTGGGTTTGGGTGTTGAGGGGGATGGTGAGCCCATAGGGGTTGTATGCGCCGGTGTCATGCAGAAAAACGTCTTTCAGCCCCAGAATTTTGCCGTCTTTGCTGAAGGCGGCTTCCACCTCATGAATTTGTCCGCGTTCCTGCGTGGTTCCCAGAAAGTTTTCGCGGCGGTCTTCAATCCATTTGATGGGGCGACACAGACGCATTGCCGCCCAGGGGAGCAGCACTTCTTCCGGTTGCCACAGCATGATTTTCGGACCAAACCCGCCGCCGACGAAGGGCGCGATGACCCGCACTTGGTGTTCGGACAGCCCCAGTGTGGCGGCGATGCCGTTGCGAATGGGGATGGGCGCTTGGGTGGTGTTCCACATGGTCATGTGCTGGGTTTTTGCGTCCCAATCCACCACAATGCCCCGATTCTCCATCGCGGCGGCGGCGCCCCGGTCGATGACCAGCCGGCGTTTGATGATGAGGTCGGCATTTTTGGCGGCGGCAGCATAGTTGCCCTTTTCCTGCCGGACGTGCGATGCCAAATTTGTGCCCAAGTCCTCATACACCAGCGGCGAGTCCGGTTCCAGCGCTTTTTCAATATCGGTCACCACATCGAGCGGTTCGTAATCCACCCAGATTTGTTCGGCGGCATCTTCGGCGATGTAGCGGCTTTCCGCAATGACCACTGCCACCGGGTCGCCGATGTGGCGCACCATGTCCTTCGCCATGGGGATTTGCGGACGCGGGTTGAAAACGATGTCTTCCAGCGTTGGCGGCGGTTGCACAATCATCGGGCTGGGTTGCCAGAAATCGCCCAAATCGGCGGCGGTATAAACCGCCACAACGCCGGGCATTTCTTTGGCGGCGGTGGTATCGATGCTCAGGATGCGGGCGTGGGCGTAATCGCTGCGCAGAAAGGCGGCGTGTAACATATTCGGCAGATGGACATCATCCACAAACAACGCTTGCCCGGTGAGCAGACGGGGGTCTTCGTTGCGTTTAACGGGTTGACCAACATATTTTGCTGTCATAAAATCTCCTTTACCCGTTTCTCATTTCTGCGGCGGCAAGCTCAACCGCGTCAACCATATTTTCATAGCCGGTGCAACGGCACAGATTGCCGGACAGGGCTTCGCGGATTTCCTCGCGGCTGGGGTTGGGGTTCTGTTCCAAAAACGGTTTCAACGACATTAAAAAGCCGGGGGTGCAAAATCCGCATTGCAGGGCGTGTTTTTCCCGGAAGGCGTCCTGCAGCGGATGCATGGCATCCGGCGTTCCCAATCCTTCCACGGTTTCGATGCTGTGCCCGTGTGCCTGCACGGCGAACATGAGACACGAGCGCACCGCATCGCCATCGAATAAAATGGTGCATGAGCCGCACACGCCGTGTTCACAACCGACGTGTGTGCCGGTGAGATTCAAATCGTGCCGCAGAAAGTCGCTCAACAGCAAACGGGGTTCTACGGTGCGTTGATATTCCGTGCCATTCACGGTGACGGTGATTTCAATCATATTTTCCATTCAAAACTCCTTTAACCGGCGGATGCACGTTCTGCAGCTTGGACGAGCGCGCGTTGCGCCAGTGTTTTTGCCAAATGCCGACGGTAGTCAACGGATGCATGGATGTCGGCATTGGGGGAGATGTCGTCCGCGGCAGCGATGGCGGCGGCGTGGGCGATGGTTTCGGCGGTGGGCGCTTGCCCTTTCAGCGCGGCGATGGCATTGTGAGCCAATACCGCGCGGTCGCCGACGCTGAGGAACGAGAGCCGCACATCGGCGCAATTGCCGTCGTCATCGAGCGTGATACCGGCGGCGACGCCCACCAGCGCGTAATCGCCGTGGCGGCGCGCCACTTCGGTGAATGCCCAGCCACTGCGCGCGGGCAGAGGGGGCAGTTCAATTTCCACCAGCAGTTCATCCGGTTCCAGCAGGGTGGTGAACAATCCGAGGAAAAAATCTTCGGCGGCGACCCACCGTTCCTGTGTGCCGCGCCGCAATTTGAAGCGCGCGCCCAGTGCCACACACACCGCCGGAAGTTCGGCGGCGGGGTCGGCGTGGGCGATGGCGCCGCCCATTGTGCCCCGGGTGCGAATTTGCGGGTGGGCGATGTGCGGCAGGGCTTCGGCAACCAACGGCGCGCGCTCGGTGATGAGCGGGCTGTGTTCGGCGGTCTGGTAGCGGGTCATCGCGCCGATGCGCACCCCACCGGCGGGGGTCGGCTCGATGTAGCGCAGGGCGGGGATGTTGTTCATGTCGATTAAAATCGCCGGTTGCGCCAGCCGAAAATTCATTGTGGGAATCAAACTTTGCCCCCCGGCGAGAATTTTTGCATCGTAGCCGTGGGTTGCCAGCAATTCCAGCGCTTGCTCAACGGTGGCAGGCGCGTGATATTCAAATGGGGCTGGTTTCATATAAACGCCTCCGAGAAATGCCGTATTGCGCAAAACGTATTGCGTAATTACGTTTTACGCAATACGTTTTACGAACCACTTTCTTTAAATGCAATGAACCGTCCCCACAGCGAAGCGAGTTCCATCCCTTTGGGGATGAAGGCGGCGATGTAATAGCGTCCGCTTTCCGCGCGGGCGATGTCCGTGCCGAGGTTTTCGGCGTGAACGATGCCTTTGGGGAACAGGTTCAAGTGCATATCCTGATAATATTTGTCCAGCGGGTACATTTCGTCCCAGTCTTTGCCGAAAGTTTCGATGAGCTTCCGGTTGGCTTCCTCAAAAGTTTTGGGATGCCACAGGCGTTGGATGGTGTTCATCGGGTGTTCCATGGCGACGCAATCCACACCCAGCCATTTGATTTCCATTTCGAGACACCAGTCCGCAAAGTCGGGCGAGGGTCCCGGATGTTTGATCATATACCGGAATTCATCGGATTCTTCGCTTTTCCAGCCGTATTTATAGTAGCCGGTTTTGATGATGAGAATATCGCCCTTTTGAACGTCTACCGCGTCCATAATCATTTGCGGGGTGTAAACGCTGGAGTTGCTGACTTTATCGGAAATATCGGCAATCACCCCCGGACCGAACCAGTGTTCCAGCGGCATTTGTCCGATGGTGCGTCCCGCCGCCCAGAAATGTTTTTCGCCGTCCATGTGGGTTCCCAAATGGAAGCTGGCGCGGCAGTGAGCGTTGTTGCGCCCCATGCCGAAGTATTGCCCGCCGACCCGTTTGGTATAGGTGACGGTGAGCGGCTCGTAATTTGCCCATTGCGGGGTTTGCACACTGAAGGGCACGGTCAAATCCAGCATATCAGCGGATGCCATGAAAGCGAAGAAATCTTCATTGCTCATGCCGTCCGGGGCTTGGAACGCCACGGCGCGACACCATGCGGACTCCACTTCGGTGAACGGGATGGGTTCAATCATAATCCACGCCCGCTGATTGCTCAACTCGTCAATCTGTCCGCCCAATGCCTCCGCCAGCAGCAGATGCGCTTTCGGCATGTCAATGTGGGTCAATTTGTGATATTCTTCCGGCGGGAACATTTCATCCCAGCTTTTGCCGTGTGTTTCTTTCAGTTTGGCTTCTGCTTTGGCGAATTCTCCGGCGTGCATATAGCGAATCGGCGTGTTCATGGGGTGTTCCGCCGAGCCGCAATCGGTGCCGATGATTTTCAGTTCCATGTCCATCGCCCATTGGAAGAAGTCCGGCGACGGACCCGGATGGCGCACATAATAGCCGAATTCTTTGTTTTCCACGCCGCCCTGCGCGTCGGGGTTGTGGACATCGGGCTGGTCCCAGCCGTATTTGTGATAGCCGGTGTTGATGATGAGGATGTCGCCTTTTTTCACGTCGGCGCGTTCCATAATCATTTGGGGGGTGTAGAGGCTGTAATCGGACACGGCATCGGAAATGTCCACAATCACACCGGGACCGCTGAGGGCTTCCAGCGGAATATCGGCGATGGCGCGCGCGCCGCTGTGGAAGGCTCGCTCGCCGACGAGGTGGGTGCTGGTGTTGTTGCTCCATTCGATGAGTTGTCCGTTCGCGCCCTGACCGCCGCCGTATGCGCCGGTCAATCGTTTGAAAAAGTGAACCTGCAACGCCTTTTCGCCGGGCACCGGCGGGGTGAAGATGCTCAAGCCCTGCGTCAGGTCGAACATTTTTGCAGATGAGAGGGTTTTGATAAATTCTTCGCGGTTCATATTAATTCTCCTTTGGATACGTGAAACGTGATGCGTGAGAAGGTTCTTCACGCTTCACGTTTTCACGTATCACGATTTCTCGCTACAGTCCGTACTTTTCAGCGTAGGCGATGAGCGCCTGCTCGAACATTGCCATCGGCGGGCGAACCAACCCCGCGCCGACCTGCCCCACGCCCGCGTTTTTATGGGCGATGCCGGTGTTGACGCGCGGGGTGATGCCTTTTTCCACCACTTTGCGGATGTCAATGCCGGTGGGCGTGCCCCGGAAATCGAGGACGGGCATATTGAAGAATTTGTGTTCGGTATGGGTGATTTCATACATTTCCATGGTGGCGTTGATGGCGTCTTTCGGTGTGCCGCTGACGAAGGTGACGATGGCGGGGGCGGTTGCCATGGCAAATCCGCCGATGCCCGCTGTTTCAGTGATGGTGCTGTCGCCGATGTCGCCGCTGGCGTCGTCGGCGGTGAAACCCGGGAAGTACAACCCTTGCGGGGTGGCAACGGGAGCGGTGAACCATTGCATTTCGCCGCGCAGCCCGCCGATGCCGCTCACCCGGATGCCGAAATCGGTGCCGTTGCGTGCCATGGTGGTGACGATGGTGCTGCCTTCCACCCCGTGCCCGGCGTCTGCCATCGCTTTGCATGCCGCCATCACCGGGTTGAGGACTGCCAGCGCGTTATCGCCCAACGCTTTCAAAATATCGGAGGCGATTTCGGCGTTGGGGGCGGCTTTCGCCACGTAGGGGGCGAGCGATTTCAGGAACAGAATCGAACCGGCTTTGTTGCGGTTGTGCCCTTCATCGCCCATATGCAGGGCTTCCGAAAGGAGGGCGCGGATGTCGATGCCGCCACTGGCTTCCACGGCGTCCGCCAGTACGGGACCCATCACTTTATCGAGCCAGCGCAGGCGTTCCAGCACTTCTTCGCTGTATGCCCCGTAGCGCAACACTTTGCCGTATCCTTCATTGATATTGGAATAGGCGCGGTTGCCGTGCGTTTTATTTTCGATGATATAAACGGTCATGCTGGAGGAGGTGACGCCAGCCATCGGACCGACGGTGTCGTGCTGGTGGCAGGGTTCCAAATCAATCTCGCCGGAGGTGACGAGTTTTTCGGCTTCGGCTTCATCTTTCGCCATACCTTCAAAAATCAGCGCGCCGATAATTGCGCCGCGCATCGGACCGGAGGCGCGTTCCCACGTGATGGGCGGACCGGCGTGCAGGAGCAGGTTGTCGCGCATACCGGGGATGACATCTTTTGCTTTGCCCAAGCCGACCAATACGGGATGGGCTTCCATCATCCGTTGGGTTGCTTCATCATTTGCTTTTTGAATATCAATAGCCATTAGAGATACCCTCTTTTCTGTGATTGTTGGTTTGTTAGCCTAAGTTTTGTGCAATTAGGTGCCGGATCATCAAAAACGGCATAAAATTG
>CAZMXX010000044.1:0-2576 GCA_964570315.1 uncultured Anaerolineaceae bacterium
CTACGCAAAACAAACACAGGTGTTTGCCTTCGACCCTTCGAGTATATTTTGTTTCATCAGTCAAAAATAACCACTACCAAACTATCAGCGAAAATCTGCGTGAATCTGCGTCCAAAAAGATTTGTCAGTCAATTAGGGATGCGGTTACAGAGAACCGCCCAGCACTTTATCGCCGGTGGGACCGGGACTGCCGCCAAAGGGTTCGATGGTGATGCCGAAGGCGCCGTATTCGCTGAGCGGGCGCGGCGACGTGACTTCGATGGTGCCGTAGCCGGTTTCATCAACCGAGAAAATCGCGCCGCTGGTGCGTGTGCCGTCCCGAATGACCCATAGTTGGTATTGGTGTTCGGGGTCGAGGACGGGCAAATCTTCCACAATGAGCGTCCCTTTGTTGCCCGTCGGGTCAATGACCAGCAGCCCGGAAGCTTCCGGGGCGGCGGTTGTCCCCACCATAGCGATGGTCTGCATACCGTCCGGTATGGTGGGGGCGGACGGTTGCGATGACCACACCGCGAATAGAATCGCAATCAGCGCCACTGCCACCGCGCCGAGACTCCATGCCGGGACGGGGCGCGCGAAGATGGCTTTCAACGTTTCCCACCACGAGGGGCGGGGCGTTGCGGGTTGTTGCGAGGTGCGGGCAACGGCATCCATCAGCCGGGCTTCCAACCCGGCGGGCGGTTCCACGGCGGGCACGGCGAGCGCCAACTCGCCCGCAATGGCATCGAAGGTCGCCAATTCGCGCCGGCACAGGGCGCATGTGTCCACATGACGCTCGATGTGTCGGGTTTCTTCCGCGGAAAGTATGCCCAGCGCATAATCCGGCAGTTGTTCGATTACATGTTCTTCCGGCATGTGATTCACCATTTACACAAATTTTTCTGCCCAACGCTACGTTTCGTCGTGCAGAAGATGGCGTAACTTTTTCATCGCCAAACGGATGCGGGTTTTCACCGTGCCCACCGGCTCATTCAAAATTTGGGCGATTTCCCGATGGGAATATCCTTTAAAATATGCCATTGACAGCGCCGTTTGCTGGTTGTCCGGCAGGCTCGACACCGCCCGCACCACCGATTCCTGCCGAATATTGGCGCTGGCGGTCTCCTCCGAAGAGGGGGCGACGGGCAGCAGTTCCCGATGCGCCGAATCTGCCCAATCCACCTGCGTATGCAGCCCTCGGCGGCTATTTCGCCGCAGGTGGTCAATGGCGATGTTGCGCGTGATGCGCATCAGCCACGTTTTCACCTGCGCTTTTTCGGCGCGATAATGGTCTGCTTTTTGCCACACCCGCAAAAATACATCCAGTGTCACCTCTTCGGCAACGGTGGTTTCATCCACAATTCGGAATGCCAAACTGAATACCAGTCGCTCATATCGTTGAAATAATTGTTGCAGGGCGTCGGCGTCGCCCGCCGCAATTTGGCGGATTAGGTTGCTGTCGGTTTCGGGTGCGGTACGCAAGATTGGCGCTCTCCGGTGGGTTGCAGGAATAAGCGGTTGATTGTTTTTATTGTACCACAATCCGATAAGATTCATATTTTTTATGCCGAAAAACCGATGTTCAACGGCTACGGCACACGGACAAGCGCATCGGTTGCGTTCGTGTGCCGTAGCGATTCATACGATGATGGGAATGCCGACGGCTACCGCGCCGACCACATCCGTGATGTTGCCACGCCACCGACCAGCAGTGCCGCACCGGCGGCAATCAGCAGGATGGTGGTGAGGGGGAAGGTGTTTCCGCCGGTGACGGGCAGTTCTGCCGGCGCCGCCATTGCCATCACTTCGGCGGGGTTGACGACGAACCAGACATCTTTCACGCCTTGTCCGGTGGTGTCACCGATGCGGCGATCATTTTTCCAGAAGTAGAGCGGTTGCCCGTTGTATGCCACTTGCTGACCGCCATCGGCGCGGGTGATGACGCTCAATTCGCCGGACAAGCTGGTTCCGGCAACCGCTTCGCCGCCATTAACCAGCAGGGGTGGCCAGTTTTCCATACAGCCTTCGTTGCAGTTGCTCACGCCGGGCATATCTTTGGTGAACATGTAGAGGGTCATGCCCTGACTGGTCAGAATATCGCCCAATGCCGAGGTGGAAACGTTGACCACCGGGCTGGCGACGGTCATATCGGCGGTGGAGGGATGCGCCACAAACCACACATCTTTCAGGTTTTGCCCGTTGGCATCGCCGGGTTGCGCGTCTTTGAAGAAGTAGTAGAGCGGCATACCGTTGTATGTGACCTGCCGTGTGCCGTCCGTGCGGTCAATCACGCCCAATTCACCCGGAACGTCAGCGCCGGCGGTCGGAGTTTCGCCCTCTGCCACGGTGAGGGGGGGCCAGTTTTGGGCGCAACCGTCGTAGCATTTGCTGACGTTTTCTTCATCCACCGCGAAAATGTAGAGGGTCATCCCGTTGGCGTCCGTCAGAATTTTGCCAACCGTCGGGTTGTCCGCCACCTGAACCGTTGCCCCCTGCGCGAAGCTCGCGCCAATCAAAACCAGGGTGAATATCAGTACCGTGCCGATAATAGCCATTAATCGTGTGCGTCTCATGAATTTTCTCCTTTCAGAAACATA
>CAZMXX010000044.1:2676-11720 GCA_964570315.1 uncultured Anaerolineaceae bacterium
TGGGATATTTTCACCATAGCCATTGCCACAGCAGAAACGCCGCCATCCCGCTGAGGATGGTCAAAAGGAGGTTTTTTCGCCACCAGCCCACGGCGAATGCCGCCACGCCCGCCGCCAAATATGCGTTTTGCGGGGAAAGGTCGAGCGTGCCGTGGGGCATTAATATGGATGGCACGATGATGGCGGTGAGCACGGTCGGGGGGACGTATTTCAGGGCGCGTGCCAACGGGGCGGGGAATTCCAACTGCCCTGAGGCGGCAAACAGGGTGTACCGAATGGCGAATGTCACCGCCATCATTCCGCCGATGAGCCATACTTCTTTCATTCCGTCACCTCCGGTTTCCGGCGCAATTCCGCCGCCAATCCCGCGCCGATGCCTGCCACCGCCGCCAACATCATCCCCAATTTGTTGGGCAACGGGTACGCCAGCACCGACACCGTGCCCGCGACCAGCACACTCACCCACATCGGTCTGTTTTTTAAATAGGGGATGGTCATGCCGATGAATGTGACCGGCATGGCGACATCCAGCCCCCATCCGGCGGCGTCGGGGATGGATTGCCCGACGGTGATGCCGAGCAGGGTGCAGGCTTGCCAATTCAGATACATTGTCAGCGCGGAACCGAGGTAATACCAGCGATTGTGGCGGTGGTTGGGGTGCGCCGAAAAGTGGTTGACGACCACGGCGAAGGTTTCATCGGTGAGCCAGAACGCCAGCGGTGCGAGCCAGCGTTGGGGCAGGTGTTTCAGGTGGGGAATCAGACTCGCGCTGTACAGCAGATGCCGCAAATTTACCACGAAAGTGGTCAGAATGATGATGGGGATGCTGCTCCCCGCCGCCAGCAAACCCAGAGCGATGAACTGCGCCGACCCCGCGAACACGAACGCCGACATCGCCAGCGCGCCCCAGGCGGAAAGTCCGCTGGCAGATGACAGCGTGCCGAAGATGATGCCGAATGGAATTGCGCCCACAACCAACGGGATGGTGGCTTTGGCGCCGGCGAAGAATGCCGTGCGCGCCGATTCGGGCGCAGTCGGTGCGGATGTGTGTGCCATCGGTCAACCTCGTGAAGGATACGGCTCACAGTGTATAGCTTTTGCGGGGAATGGCAAAATACGGGCAGTTCGGTTCATCAAAAAACCACCCGGCAGGGGCTACCGGGTGGTTGAAGGGTATTTCAATGGTTATGCCGAAAAAGCGTTATCGCATGATTAACGGCAGATATATCTGTTTCAGGGTGGTGGCGTAAGTCACATAAGTTTTGCCATCCAGCCCCAGATAGGTGTTGAGGGCGACTTTTTGCCCGCCCGCCACGCGCGGCGTCCCCCCGGAAAGCGCGGGGTCAATGTCAATTGCGGGGTCAGAGAAGTAGTCCTGCCCGTCAACCTGCCAATCCGTCCAGCCGTCGCCGTCAATATCCGGTTGCCCGGTCAGAACTCCGGTGACGCTGGTTCGCCCGCCGCTCGGCGGCACGTGGGTTTCGATGCTCAGGGTGGTGTTCACCGTGCCGCTGATGACGTATTTCACTTCCACGTATGCGCCCACCGCGAATGCGCCGTATGATTGTTCAAACTTAGTGGTGGCGGATGTTTCGTAATCAATCCCGCTGATTGTCCACGTGCCGGGGGCGCTGAATGGGGTCGGCATACCTTCGACGGCGCCATAGGCTTTGAATTCAGACGTGGATGAGCCGGATTGCTGGCACTTTTCGGGATTTTCCGTTTCCACCTTCAGTAGAATTTTATCGCCGTTGGTGTCCACGTAATATTTTGCCTCAACGCAGATGTTGGGCGCGAAAGCGCCGTGTTCCGTTTCGTAGCGGGTGGCGGCGTTGGACAGGTACGACTCGCCGCCGATGACCCACGTGCCGAGGTTCAAGCTTCCCAGTGTGCCGCCGGGGAAGCTGTCGAGCAGGGCGTACACTTTACTGCTGGCGGGCAGAGTCGGCGTGCCGCTGCCGCTGCAATGGTCGTTCTCCGATTCCGTTTCGATTTTGGTGGCTTTGTTCACCCCGTTTTCAACGAAGTATTTCACCTTCACGCATTGCCCGACGGCAAAGGGACGGTCTTCCTGTTTGAAACGGGTATAATCGCCCGCGTTGTATGTATCGGTGATGCCGTTGGTGGCGGAGATGACCCAACTGCCGTACAGCCCGGCGGGCATGGTGACGATGGTTCCGTAGATTTCATTGGTGTATGAGTTGGTATTGCATTTGTAGGCTTCTTTGGTTTCGATTTTGGTTGCGTTTTTGACGCCGCTGCTGGTGTAATATTCCACCTCAATGCAGACACCGGCGGCGAAGGCAACTTTTTCCTGCTCAAATTTCGTCGTGGCGGGGTCGCTGACGAAATCCGCGCCGCCAATCGTCCATGTGGCGACGGTGGTGGTGTAATTCGCCGGGACGGCGCTCAACAGCCCGTAGAGTTTTTCTTCCACCTGACTGCCGCCGCTGCCCCCGCAGCGATTTGCGTCGGACACTTCAATCTCAAGGGCTTGATTCACCCCGTTGACAACCTGATATTTCACATCCACACACCCGCCGACAAAGAAACTGCCGCGTTCCTGCTCGAAGCGGGTGGCGGCATCTGCCACATAATCCACCCCGTCAATCGTCCACGTGCCCACCAATGCCGCGGGGAAGGCGTCCACCACGCCATATACCTGCGCGTGCGGTTGTCCGGGGGGGCTGCCGCCGCCACTGCCGTCGCATTTGTAATCCGCCTCGGTCTCCAGCGAGTGCAGTACCGTCGGCGTGGCGAGGTTGTATTCAATTTCGACACAACTGCCGGCAACCGGCGCGCCGTGCGAAAAATCAAAGGACGTGCTGGCGGTGGACGTGTAGGTTTGTCCGCCGATTTCCCACGTGCCGTTGTAAATATCGGCGGGGGGGGCGGCATCCAAACGGGCGTACAACTTCACATGGTCGCCGTCGTCACCCGTCTCCGAACAAGACGACATGCCTTCATCCTCAATTTTTACGGCAACATTGCTCCCGGTCACCACATTGTATTCCACTTTGGCACACGTTCCCACCGTAAGCGCATGGTATTCTTCTTCGATGTGCGTTGCGGCGGTTGCCTCAAACGTCATGCCGTCAATGACCCAAGTGCCGATTGTGCCGCCGGTGGGTCGGCTTTCGATGATGCCTTTCCACTCGAATGCGCCATCATCGGCGCGGGCGGCTTGCACCGCCAACGGCGCGGTCAGTGCCATCACCAGTATCGCTATCAGTCCGATCCATCGTTTTGCTGTTTGCATATAACCTCCTAAAAACACTTGTTGGAAAGTGTGCCAGCACACTTCCCTAAACCAATACCCTGCAAAATGCCCCTGTTTCTGTTTTGATTGATTCGACCCTGTATATAAAATAGACGCACATGTTAAGAAAAAGTTTCTGTTGTGAAGATGAAAATAAACGTACGATTACCCTACGGATGCCCCCGACACGTTTGTGCGGCGGGCAATGGCACGTTAAAATATCGACCGGATTGAATCACACGTGGAGGCACACCTCAATGAAACTCACCGATTTGGGCAACGGGCAATACATTGCGCTGGAAACATTCAAACAAAATGGGGATGGCGTCATCACGCCGGTGTGGGTCGCTGCCGATGGCGACCGACTGTTGGTGTGGACGCAGGCGGGGAGCTGGAAAGTGAAACACATCCGAGCCAACAGCCGGGTGCGGGTGTGTCCCAGCGACATACATGGCAATCCCACCGGCAACTGGCTCGAGGCGCGGGCATCGGTGCTGGATGACCCGGCGGCGGAAGCGGCGCTGCAACGCCTGCTCGCCGAAAAGTATGGCGAGAAGTTTCACCGGCTGGATGCTCTGCGAAAAACGCGCGGCAAAAAAATCCCCGCGCGGGTGGTGATTGAAATCACCGCCGCCCCGTAACCTGTTTTTCCCCCCCTGAACACCGAACGCACAATCCTAACGCAATTTTTACGGAAAAAAGGGTTGACAAATTGCGTAGTTGGGTCATAATAGAAATAGCTCTGCACGCTAACTTTTATATGCCACGCCGAAAAAATCATTCGACGAAAGCGTTGTTCAGCTAAAGTTTTCCCATCCTCCGCCGATAATGGGAAAAGCCACGGTTGTCCTGTTTAAGCACGAATGTGACCCGCCAATCTTAAATCATCGTACCTTTTTGAAAGAACTTGCGTCAACATTTTTGTGCATGCCAAACAGGCAACCACACTGCCATTGAAATGCCACGGGAGGTAATATGAACTGGCGTCAGGTTTTTACCCGCGACCAGAGCCGCCACGAAGCGCGTGTTGTCGGATGGGTTATTCCCGAAAACATCCGTTGCGTGCAGTGCGGCATCTGTTCGTACAATTGCCCCATCGAGATTGATGTCCGCCAACATGTATGGCTGGGTAAACCGGTGCAAGATAGCCATTGTCTGACTTGCGGCGAATGTGTCGCTCGCTGTCCGCGCGGGGTACTGCGTTTTGAACGAAACGCCCTGTTTGAAAACGGAGGGAAGAGCGCATGAGCACCAAATATGTGATCATCGGCGCGGGCGCGGCGGGGCTGGGCGCGGCGGAAGCCATCAAACAAGCCGACCCCGCCGGGGAGATTCTCATTCTCGGCGATGAAGCCTTTGGCGCATATTCCCGCCCCGGGCTGGCATATTATCTCACCGGGGAACTGCCGGAATATCAACTGAAATTGCCACAACTCGCCCAATTTACATTTCTAAATGCCCGTGCCACGGCTATTGACCCGCACAAAAAACAAGTCCATCTGGAAGATGGGAAATCCATTCCCTACGATAAATTATTGATTGCCACCGGCTCATCGGCGTTTCAGCCACCCATTCCCGGCTCCGATTTGGAGGGCGTGGTGAAGCTGGACACGCTCGACGATGCCCGCGAAATCATCAAACGCGCGCGGCGCAACAAATGCGCGGTGGTCATCGGCGGGGGGATTACCGCGCTGGAACTGGTGGAAGGGTTGCGAGCGCGGCACGTCAAAACGCACTACCTGTTGCGCGGGGAGCGTTATTGGCGCGGCGTGCTGGATGAATCCGAATCGAGAATTGTGGAACACCGGCTGAAAGAAGATGGGGTGAAACTCCATTACCACACTCAAACCAAACAGATTATCGGCAAAAAAGGAAAAGTTGCCGGGGTGGAAACTACCGCCGGCGACGTGATAAACTGCCACATGGTCGCCATTGCGGTGGGGGTTCGCCCCCGACTCACCCTCGCCAAATCTGCCGGGCTGGAGATAGACCGGGGCATCCTCACTGATGAATATCTGCAAACCAGCGCCCCCGACGTTTACGCCGCCGGAGATGTGGCGCAGGTGTACGACCCGTTTTCAGACCGCACTATTCTCGACACCCTGTGGCCCACTGCCCGCGCGCAGGGAGCCGCTGCCGGGAAAAATATGGCAGGGTTGCAGCAGCCGTATCGAAAAACCGTCCCCTTTAATGTCACCCGCCTTGCCGGGCTGACCACCACCATTGTGGGCACGGTGGGGCATGGGGATGATGACGACCTCATCGGCATTGCCCGGGGCGATAGTGAAACTTGGCGGCAGTTGCCCGACATTTTAGAAGCGCAATCGAATTTTGATGTCAATAATTTGCGCATTGCGGTGGGGAAAAACCGTTTAGTGGGCGCCATCATCATGGGCGACCAAAAACTTTCGCGCCCGTTGCAAACGCTGATTTCCGAGCAGGCGGATATTTCAAGCATTCGAGATGCACTGCTTGAGCCCGGTGCATCCATCGCGGATATAATCACCGATTATTGGATTGAGTGGAGGAAAACCCATGCGCCGTCAGACCTATGAGTTGTGGTGGGCGCTTTTGGCAATTCTCATCATCACTGCCATTTACGCCCTTGTCACCATCGGATTACAGGAAATTCCCCGTTCCAGCGAATTGTTCGGGCATTCACTGGGCATTATCGGCTTCATTTTCATGCTGATGACTGAAACATTGTATTCCATCCGCAAACGCTCGCGGCGGGCACAATGGGGGAAGATGTCTACTTGGTTGCAATTCCATATTTTCACCGGCTTGGTGGGGTCGTACATGGTGCTGCTCCATACCGCGTGGAAGCTGAACGGGCTGGCAGGGGCGGTGGCGTTGTTGACCGTGATTATCGTCATCAGCGGTTTCATCGGGCGATATATTTTCACCGCCATCCCCCGCGACATCAATGGCGCGGCAGTCACCGCCGCCGATTTGGAAGCGGGCATCGCGCAAACGGAAGCCAAATTGCAGGCATGGTTCGCCGCGCAACCGGGCTTGAAGCAAACCGTGCCCGCCGACCTTTTGCGCGCGCCGCAGAATGCCAATTCGTTGTGGCGGGTGGTGCTGGGGCGACTGTTTTACAATTGGCGCTACCGATATCAATGGTGGCAATTTAAACAACAACTCGACCCGGCGATGCGCGCGCAAGCCACCGAGCTGGAAAATATGATGCGCCAACGCCGCTCGTTGCAACGCCAAATTGCGTCGCTGGCGATGGTGCGCCAAACTTTGGGGCTGTGGCATGCCATCCATGTCCCCATCGGTATGGCTCTATTTTCATCTGCGTTTATTCACATTGGAGGGGCGCTGTACTTTGCCACATTCCTTCATTAAGCTTTTTTAATGAGGTCTTATTATGAATAACAAACGACTGGGGTGTTTGTCTTTCAGCGGCATCGCTTCCGCGGTTGTCACCGTGGCGATGATTGTGTTGTTCGGGGCGCTGGGCGGTGCATCCATGTTCAACCCCGGCGCATTGAACGCCCAAACCGGTACGGAATCGTTCGGCGGGGTAACGTCTCACGCGGATATACAATCTCAGTGCGGTGATTGCCACACCGCGCCGTGGGACAAGCTCGATATGGCGGACAAATGTGTGGTTTGCCACACGGAAATCACCGACCAGATGGCGACAGAAACGGGGCTGCACGGACGATTGGTCATTGACCCGGTGACATGCTTCGGTTGCCACACCGACCACAACGGCGCACAAGCGTCGCTGACGGTGCTGGACATGCAAAAATTCCCCCACGAAATTACAGGCTATCTATTGGCGAGCCACCAAACTCAAAGCGACGGAACGGCGTTCACCTGTCAGGCTTGCCACGGCGAAAATATCAGCCGGTTTGATACGCCCAACTGCGAATCGTGCCATCGGCAGATTGACGCGCGCTTCACCACTGCCCATATCGAGGCGTTCGGGCAGGGGTGTTTGGCGTGCCACGATGGCTCCGGGGCGCTGGGGGCATCCTTCGACCATAATCTGGTCAGTTTCCGGCTGGAGGGCAAACACGCCAACGGCTCCTGCGCCGGTTGTCACCGGGGCGCGACCAGCCTCGCGGAATTGCAGGGGACGCCGCAGGATTGCTACAGTTGCCACGCCAAAGATGACGAGCACGATGGGCAGTTCGGCACGAACTGCGCCGTTTGCCACAACCCCACGGATTGGGAAAATAATTCCTTTGACCACAACATCACCGGCTTTGCCCTCACCGGAAAACATGTGAATGTCGAGTGTGAATCGTGCCATATCAACAACGTATACATCAACACCCCCTCCGATTGCTACGGTTGCCACGCCAAAGACGACAACCACAATGGCGAGTTCGGCACCAACTGCGCGGTGTGCCACAACACCGCCGATTGGGATAATGCCGCCTTCGACCACGATTTGACCGGCTTCCCGCTGGTGGATGGGCATTCCAATGTGAAGTGCGAAGCCTGTCACATCAACAATACATATAAAAACACGCCGCAGGATTGCTACAGTTGCCACGCCAAAGATGATGAGCACAACGGGCAATTCGGCACCGACTGCGCCGCCTGCCATACCCCAACCCGCTGGGAAAACGCCAGCTTCGACCACAGCCAAACGGCGTTCCCGCTGGTGGGTAAACATGCCAATGTGGATTGTCTGGCGTGCCATACGGCGGGCGGCACGTTTAAAGGGACGCCGCAGGATTGCTACAGTTGTCACGCCAAAGATGACAATCACAACGGGCAATTCGGCACCAATTGCGCCTTCTGCCACAACCCGTCGAATTGGGGCGATGTCAACTTCGACCACAGCAGCACCGGCTTCGCTTTGGTGGGCAGTCATACACAGGTGGAATGTCAGGCGTGCCATATCAACAACGTGTACGCCAACACCCCCACCGACTGCTACAGCTGTCACGCGGCAAAAGACGCGCACAATGGGCAATTCGGCACCGATTGCGCCGCCTGCCACAACACGGTGCGCTGGGAAGATGCCACCTTCGACCACAGCCGGACGGCGTTCCCGCTGGCGGGCAAACATGCCAATGTGGATTGTCTGGCATGCCACACGGCGGGCGGCACGTTTAAAGGGACGCCGCAGGATTGCTACAGTTGCCACGCCAAAGATGATAATCACAACGGACAATTCGGCACCGACTGCGCCTTCTGCCACAACCCGTCAAATTGGGGCGATGTCAACTTCGACCACAGCAGCACCGGCTTCGCTTTGGTGGGCACGCATAATCAAGTTGAATGTAAAGCCTGCCATGTGAACAACACCTTCAAAGGCACACCACAGGACTGCTACAGTTGCCATGCGGCAAAAGACGCACACAACGGGCAATTCGGCACCGATTGCGCCGCCTGCCACACGCCGACCAAATGGGGGGACGTGAGTTTCGACCACAACAATACCGGTTTCCCGCTGACGGGGCAGCACACCACCGTGAATTGCACTTCGTGTCACACCAACGGGCAATTCAAAGGGACGCCGAAGGATTGCTACAGTTGCCATGCGGCGAAAGATGCGCACAACGGGCAATTCGGCACGGATTGCGCGGCGTGTCACAATACCTCGGCGTGGGGGAACGTGAGTTTCGACCACAACAGCACCGGCTTCCCGCTGACGGGGCAGCACACCGGCGTGAATTGCACCTCGTGTCACACCAACGGGCAGTTCAAAGGGACGCCGAAGGATTGCTACAGCTGTCATGCGTCGAAGGACAAACACAACGGGCAATTCGGCACCGACTGCGCGGCGTGTCACAACACCTCGGCGTGGGGGAAC
>CAZMXX010000044.1:11820-16069 GCA_964570315.1 uncultured Anaerolineaceae bacterium
TATGCGGGCACACCGAAGGATTGCTACAGTTGCCATGCGGCAAAAGACGCGCACAACGGGCAATTCGGCACCGACTGCGCCCAATGCCACAAAACATCGGGCTGGAAACCGGCGACATTCACCAATCACACCTTCCCGCTGAATCACGGCGGCGCAAACAGCAACTGCGCAACCTGCCATCCGGGGAATAATTACGCTTCCTACACCTGTTTCAGTTGCCATGACCAGAATAAAATGATCCGCAAACATGCAGAAGAGGGCATCAGCAACATCAGCAATTGTGTCGCCTGCCACCCTGACGGGCGCGAAGGGGGCGATTAGCCGCCAAAAAAATAGCGGCGGCGCATGTGTCAATGATGCGCCGCCACAAAGCCGGTTGGGAAAAACAATCCCCGCGTTTATACAGCGGGGATTGTTTCGTTTCTATTCCACCGTCACCGATTTGGCAAGGTTGCGCGGCTGATCCACGTCGTTCCCCCGCCGAACCGCCATATGATACGCCAGTTGTTGCAGGGGCAGCACCGCCAGCACCGGCGACACCAGCGGGTGCGTCGGGGGCACGGTGAGGACGTGGTCTGCCAGCGCCGCCACCCGCGCATCGCCGGTGTTGGTCAGCGCGATGACGGTTCCGTTGCGCGCTTTCACCTGTTCAATCTGGCTGATCATCTTTTCATATACTGAATCTTGCAGCGCAATCGCCACAACCGGCATCCGGTCATCAATTAAGGCGATGGGACCGTGCTTCATCTCTCCGGCGGGATACCCTTCCGCATGGATGTAGCTGATTTCCTTCAGTTTCAATGCCCCTTCCAGCGCGATGGGGTAGTTGATGCCGCGCCCCAAATACAGAAAGTGTGCCCGCTCGTAAAACCGATTGACAATCGTCTCGAAGTCGTTGCCGTCTGCCAGCACGTCGCCCGCCTGCGCGGGGAGCGCCAGCAGCGCCTGCGCCAGCGCGTGACTCTCCGCCGCGTCGAGTGTGCCGCGCATTTGCCCCAGCGCCATCGCCAGCAAAAGCTGGTCAACCAGCGACGCGGTGAACGCTTTGGTGCTCGCCACGCCGATTTCCGGTCCCGTGTGCATCAGAATCGTCCCGTCGCTGATGCGTTCTGCCATGCTCCCCTGCACGTTCACAATGCTGATGAGCCGCGCGCCGCGCTTTCTCGCCTCGTCCATCGCCGCCAGCGTGTCCGCCGTTTCCCCGCTCTGGCTGATTGCCAGCAGCAGCGTGTGGTCATCAATCACCGGCTCACGGTAGCGAAATTCGCTGGCATAATCCACTTCAACCGGAATTTTCGCCAGCGATTCAATCATAAATTTGCCGACCAGCGCCGCAT
This sequence comes from uncultured Anaerolineaceae bacterium, assembly GCA_964570315.1. Classification (GTDB taxonomy): domain Bacteria; phylum Chloroflexota; class Anaerolineae; order 4572-78; family 4572-78; genus JANTHQ01. The sequence continues at coordinate 13,158 of CAZMXX010000044.1, forward strand.
ATGCGCTGGTTCCGCACGCGGTGATGACCATTCGGTGGATGGCTTGGGCATCATCAGGCGATAAATTCAGGTCGGGCAGATGCACCGCGCCCGTTTCAAAATCCACCCGCGTGCCGATGGTGTCCGCCAGACTGCGCGCCTGCTCCGCAATTTCTTTCTGCATAAAATGCCGATATTCGCCCTTTTCCGCGCTGACGGGGTCCCACGCCACGGCTGTTTCTGTTTTGGCGATGACCGTGCCATCGAGCCGGGAAAATTCCACCCCGGCGGCGGTGATGACCGCCATATCGCCATCTTCCATGAAAATCATGCGCCGAGTGTGTTCCAAAATGGCGGGCATGTCCGAAGCCAAAAAGGTTTCCCCGTCGCCCAAGCCGATGGTCACGCCGCCCGCATTGCCCAAGCGAATGGCGACCAATTTGCCCGGCGCCAGCTTGCTCAACGCCACAATGGCGTGCGAGCCGCGCAGACGGCGAAATGCCATCCGGCACGCGGTCACAAAATCGTGCCCCTGCCGCAAATTTTCATCAATCAGATGGACAATCACTTCCGTATCGGTATCCGATTGAAAATGATGGTCGCGGGCTTCCAGCTCTTTTTTCAGGGGGATGAAATTTTCGACGATGCCATTTTGCACCACTGCCACCGTGCCGCTTTCATCGGCATGGGGATGAGCGTTGCGCCGGTTCGGCTCACCGTGCGTTGCCCAGCGGGTGTGTCCCATTGCCAAATGCCCGTTGATGGGCGATGATGCCAGCATGGTTTCCAGATTGTGCAATTTCCCTTCGTCGCGGCGGATGGCGATTTCGCCGTTTTGGATGGTGGCAATCCCCGCCGAATCATAGCCGCGATATTCCAGTTTCTTCAATCCGTTCAAAACAACTTGTGTTGCGGGACGATGCCCGATATAGCCAACGATACCACACATAATTTCCTCCGTTTGTTTGCAGTAGGCAACAAGAAGCAGGGAGCAAGGGATTTCCCTTGCTTCTTACTTCTTGCTCTTTGCTTTGAGATTATCGTTTTGCGAAAATTCCCAATACCCGCTTTTGTCCCGCCGGTTGCCCGGCGGTTTTGTGGGGGTATTTTGTTGGAGGAAAAAGGGTCGGGTGGGGAAACACCCGGCAGGCATCCGCCGATCTGTTCGATTTTCCCGCGATGGTCGCGGTTAGGTTTGCCTCGCGGCAAACAACCTGCTCCTCGTCAACCGGAAACAATTATCAATTAAAAATTAACACTGAATAATGAACAAAAAACGCATTTGCCATTGCGCTGACATTTGTTCATTGATAATTGTTTCGGTCCGGGCGCTGTCTCTTCCTCATTGGTTTTCGGTTGGATCACCTCCCTTCACGGGGATACTTTTGCGTGCCGTCCGGTTCCACTTGCGTCAGTTTTTCGCGGGTGATGGCGCCGAATGCCGCGAAATTCTCTCGCGCAGTCGCCAAACTGACCGCGTTGCCCCCCACTGCTTCATCGGGGCGAGCTTCCTGCACCGGGTCGCTGTTCCACCCGCAGACGGGGCATGTGTGCCACGTGCCGCGCTCGGTGAAGGTTTTATATCCGCACGCGGGGCACGCCAGCAAATCGGGCAGGTCGCCCGTCACTGCATCCACCGCCATGCCCATTTTTTCGCGCAGATAATTTGCCAGATAATCATTCGTCGCGCCGATGAATTTTTGCCGCATCCGGTCAACCAGCACCGGGCGGTAAATGGGATTGCCGGGATGCAAATCCTCCGGCGGGCTGTGCGTTTCCCATTGAATGATGGCGGTCAGGTTCAATTTTTGGCGCAAACTGGGTTTCAACGGCTCTTTGAAAAACGCATGGATGACGGCGATGGCTTCATCGCGGGTCAGTTTTTTCACTTCGTGCCAGGCAATGCGGGTCAGCGCTTCATCTCGTTTCATATTTTGATGGTATCACATTCTGCCGAATTTGTCACTCGCCGCCGAAAATTTCGACCTGTCCGGTGTCGCTCAAAAAGGCGTAAATTTTCCCGTTCTGGCTCAACGATAGCATTTCTCCACCCTCGAACATCTGGAATTTACCCGTGCCGCTCTGCTCCGGTGCGGTTGCCCAGCCGAGCGCATCCCTCATCGCGCTGTTCATGCGCCATACTTTCCCGAAGCCCAGCACCGGCGCGAGCAATCCGTCGGGCGGCAATTCGTCTCCTGTTGCCGCATCCGTTTCCGGGTTGAAGGTGTCATCAAAACGGTGGTACGTGCCATCTTCCAGCAATACATAAATGATGGGCTGCGGATACCACGCCACATGGTCAGACCAAATCATCGCGCCGTGTTCAAAGGGCTGGAAGGATGTTTTTTCATCCCATGCCGCCGGATTCATGCGCGGATTGGGGTCGATGGGGCAGCCGAGTGCGGATTGCAGGGCAGGGTTATCCTGCCACACCGCCAAAAACGCTTCGGCGGGCGGCACGTCGCAGGCGAGCGGGGGTTCGGCGGCGGGCGCTGCGCCCGCTTCGGCAGCGGATTCGGTGAGCGCGGCGGATTGCGCCATCGGCTGCGGCGCGGATTTCTCCAGCGGCTCAACGGGGGCGGGTTCTTTTTCCGCAATCGATGCATCTGCCGCCGGCGGTGCGGTGGGCGCAGCCATTTCCGCTTCCAACGTTGCGCCATCCGCCGTTTCCGGCGCTTCTGCCGCCGAGAATGCCGCTTCCGGCGGGGCTTCGGTGGGGGCGACCGCCGCTTGCGACATTTCGGCGGCGGGCGCGAGCGCAACCTGCGTGCCATTTTGCTCGCCCCCGAATGATTGCTGGAAAATGGTCACCCCGACCACAACCACCACTGCCAGCGCGGCGATGGCGCTAAACCCTGCCCACAGCGATTTCCCGAAAAAACGAGGCTTTTTCGGCGGGACAATGCCCGCGTCGGCGGCGGAAAGGGTGAACG
>CAZMXX010000045.1:0-16064 GCA_964570315.1 uncultured Anaerolineaceae bacterium
TAATTGCAGTATAACATAAATGGGGTGACTTCTCAACGCGGAATCAAGTCGCGGGGTCGCCTCAGTTTGGGCGAATTTTAACCCGGACATTCATTTCCGGGCTGAACGCCCCCCACCGGCGCGCGCCATCTACCCGACTGAGCAATTTTGTGATAAAATCAACTGGGGTCGCTGATTGCCGGCAAAACTCGCCGGTGTTTTTACAGGTCGCAGATGGACGCCGAGAAACGCGGATTCCCATATTTTGCAGCTTTTTATCCGAAAATGAACGTTCGGGCTGAAAGCTCAAACCGACTTAAGTTCAAGATAAAAACTTTGATATGTTCAAACTAATTCAGCAATTTTTTCTTTACAACCACATCATCATATTGTTCGTTTACGGGCAGGTTTTTTTTGTACTGGGGCTGGCAATTGCTCTGCAAACATGGCGGCACAGCCGACTGTCGCTGGCGCGAAACCTGCACTGGCTGGCAATATTCGGCTTCACGCATGGGTTACACGAATGGGGAGATGTTTTCATCCCCATCCAAACGGCATATCTACCCGATAACGCCATCAATATTCTGGCAATCATGCAACTTTTTTTGCTGGCGGCTTCATTCGTCAGTTTGTTTCAATATGGTATTGAGAGTCTGCGCCCGCTGCCCGGACGCTGGCGCATTGTGCGCTATTTGCCGCTCACCATTTTTTTCATTTGGACGCTATATCTATTTCTGCCCGATTTTACATTGGCGGAAAATATCACCCGCTGGGAACGAACCGGGGACATTCTGGCACGGTACAGTCTGGGACTGCCCGGCGGACTGTTGGCGGCTTACGGCTTGCAGCGTCAAATGAAAAAGGATTTGGTTCTCCGCAATACGCAATACGGCGCACCGATGATCCGGCTGATGCAAGCAGGGTTGGTGGGATACAGCGTTATGGGCGGTCTGATTGTGCCCGCCGGGAATTTTTTCCCCGCGAATGTTCTGAATCAAGAATTGATCCAGCAACTCACTTCCTTGCCCATTCAAGTATATCGCAGTTTGCTGGGGTTAATATTGATGTATGCCACCATCAGAACGCTGGAAGTTTTCCACACGGAGCTTGAACATCGGTTGGCGAACATTGAGGAATCGCAAATATTGCTGGCTGAACGCGAACGCATCGGGCGGGAGTTGCATGACGGGACACTGCAAACGGTGTACGCCGCCGGATTGATGCTCCGCACCACCGAACGCAATCTACAGCGCGGCAATGTTACCGGCGGCATAGCGCAATTGCGGCAGGGCATTGCCATGCTGGACAAAGCTGTCACCGATATTCGCAACTACATTGGCGCCCTCAAACCCCAACCGACCACAAAAAGCCTCGCCGCCGGATTGACCGAGATTGCCCACACTTTTCACCACAATTTCATGCTAACCACAGACCTCAATCTGGATATGCCCCCGGAGTTAATTTTATCCCCCGTCCAAATAAGCCGGTTGCTGGCAATCACCAGCGAAGCGATGAGCAATGTCACCCGGCACGCTCATGCTACCAAAGTGGTATTGTCCACGGTGGTGGATGATGGATGGTTGTACCTGACGATAAAAGATAACGGCAGAGGATTGCCGATTGATGTGGTGCGGGGCTACGGGATAAACAATATGCAAGACCGCGCCAGACTTCTGGGCGGCATCATCAAAATATCCAGCGCCCCCAATCAAGGCACAACCATTGCCGTAAAAGTACCCATAGGAGACAGCTATGAAACAACTGCGTATCTTGTTAGTGGATGACCACCACGTTGTGCGGTTAGGGCTGCGGTCGCTGTTAAATGGGGAACCTGATTTGGATGTCATCGCGGAGGCGGGCAACGCGAGTCAGGCAATTCAGTTGGCGTTGCAATTGCAACCGGATGTCATTCTGATGGACATCCGATTGCCGGACAAAAGCGGCATCGAAGCCTGCCGGGAAATCAAACGCGCCCATCCGCACATTCACATTCTGATGCTCACCTCTTATTCCGATGACGAGCTGGTGACCGAAGCAATCGCCGCCGGCGCTACCGGCTATGTGCTGAAACAATTGAGTACGGATGATTTATTGCAGGCGGTGCGAACGGTGGGACAAGGCGGGTCGGTTCTGGATTCTAAAGTGGCTAAACAGATTTTAAACTATGTGAAACGGACGCAACGGGAATCATCCAACGCCGCATTCCGTGATTTATCGCCGCGGGAAATACAAGTATTACGCCTGGTTGCAGACGGAAAAAGCAATGCCGAGATTGCCAGAGAACTCACCCTGAGTTCCACGACTGTGCGCAATCATGTCAGCGCCATTCTCAATAAACTGGGGCTTTCCAACCGCATCGAAGCCGCAACCTATGCCGTACGCAACCATATTGAGCGTTATACGCCCTGAATTTGGCATACCCCTGCTATCCATATTAATCGGATAACAGGGGTATTTGAGAGGAACACACAGAGAGGACAACCATATCACCGGCGTGATGCGCCACATCACATTGAAACTTTAGGGAAATGTACGGATAAACGCGATGACATCCGCGACATCCTGGTCTGACAAATCCTGCTTGTCGGTGAGGGGCATTGTGCCGTACCCTTGACGCACAATGGCAGCCAAAACCCCGTCATCCGGGTAATAAACGTTTAACAATGGACCGTGTAAGGGTCTGTCGCTGTTGCCCAATGTCCCGTGACAACCGGCGCACGCATGGTCGTATAATGGCGCACCTCTGGTCGCGTCCCCCGCTTCTGCCTGCAGGGTAATCGGCGCGGGGGGCGACAATGGCGACAATGTTTCGGGGGTTCTCTGCGCCCGGGCAGCTGCTTCGGCTTGATATGCCCCGAACGCCATCGCACTACCCAATATCAACCCTATGACAATCAAGAAGACACCGCTCCAAGTAGCTTTGCTCATCTCAATCCCCCCCTTCCGCACGGAATGTCATCAAATATTGCGTAATGGCTTCAACCTGTTGGTGGGTCAATATCTGCTGCCCCTTGCCGGGCGGCGGAATGAACGCCGGCATTTCCGCATCCGGGTTCAATGCCAACGAGTTTTCAATATAGCCGTGAATGAATGCCGGATTGCGCAACGACCCCACATCGGTCAGCGAAGGTCCATCCGGCGTCCCTTCGCCACTTTCGCCGTGGCAGACGGCACAGTTGCCCTGATAGAGGCTGCGCCCCACAACCTGCGTCGCATTCAAAACAATGCCGCGCTCGGTTGCGGCAGTTGCCGGGGTTGACACCCAACCCGCGTAAGTTAACCCAATAACCCCGACGACAAACAACGCTCCCACAGCCATTGCCACCGGACGCCGTTCGGGACGACGGGATTTTTCGCGGCTGTAAAAGGGTAAAAAGAGAATCACCAGAATGATAATCGCCGGAATGATGATGACGCCCACCCATTCCAACGACCCCGGAAACAGTTTCAACAATTGGAAGAGGAACAGGAAATACCATTCGGGGCGTGGCACATAATCGGAAGCGACGGGGTCTGCCCGTGCATCCAACGAGGCACCCACAAATACCGCCAGCGCTACCAAAATTAGAAAGACAATCAAACTGACAATGGCATCTTCTACGATGATGTCGGGCCAGAATGGATGCCCCTGTTTTTTGAAAAGGTTGTACCGCCCCGATTCATCATCCGGCAGTTTTTCCTTTTTGGACTCCCAGAGCCACGGTGGTACAGATACGCCCAAATACACCACTAAATACAAATGCACGGCAATGGTCAGCAAAAATAACGCCGGTAAAATAAGCATATGCGAACCATAGAATCGGGTTAAGGTGAGCGCTCCGACCGTGCTGCCGCCCCGGATGATTTTCAAAAGGGCATCACCAATGACGGGCACGGTTCCCGCCATGCTGGTTCCCACCGTGGTTGCCCAATAGGCTTTTTGGTCCCACGGCAGAAGATAGCCGGTGAAACCCGACCCGACTACCAGCAGCAGCAAGATCACACCTGCCACCCATGTAGCTTCGCGGGGACGTTTGTACGCCCCCATCACAAAAACCGTGACCAAGTGCAACCCAATCAACACAATCATTGCACTGGAACCCCAGCGATGGAGACCTCGGATTAGGCTGCCGAACGGTAAAACATATTGAATGAACCGTACACTTTCGTAAGCGTGGTCAGGGCTGGGGACGTAAAATAATGCCAACATTGTCCCCGTAACCGCTTGCAAAATGAACACGAACAGGGTGGCAAAACCAAGTGTGTACAACCATCCTGCGCCACGCGGGATTTTTCGCAGCAGCAGCACGTTGTATATTTGATTGATGCCGGCTCGCTCTTCAAGCCATTCAGACAAATTCGTCATTGTTTTTCTCCCCTACACCGGCGTTTTTTCGGGTATCCCCGAACGAAAATCTTCATAGCTAATCACCACGTGCCCATCTTTTATCTGCACGGGTAAAGTATCCAGCGGACGCGGGGGAGGACCTGACATCACCGTGCCATCTTTGGCGAAGATACCATTATGGCACGGGCACACAAACTGATTCGCATGGTCGCCTCCGTCCTTCCAATTGTAAGCACAGCCCAAGTGCGTGCAATGTCCGTTGAACACCGTCACATCGCTGTCGCTATTGCGCACCACCCACACACTGCGGCTCGCAATGGTGCGCTGCCAGCCATCCGTTTGCATCACCGTGAACTGCGCCACGGTCGGCTCTCCAACCGGATAATCTTCCAGTTTGCCAAGTGTGATTTCGGCGGCTTCGCGTTTGCCCAATGCCGCCGAAAATATCGTCCCGACAATGGGTATCCCCACGGCAGATGCCATAAATGCGCCGATACCCCCCACCAACCATTTTGAAAACTGCCTGCGACTGAGGCGAATTTGATTATCTTCAACCTCAGTCACAGACGTACATTTTTCGTCAGCCATCTTCGTCACCTCACTCTATTTTTTACTGTCCCGCCCAATCAACATTGGCGAAAGGATAGTTGGCGGTTGGGCGAATGATTTTCACGAAGCGGTACGAGCTGCCATCTTTGCCTTTGGTGTCGCCGTGGCATTGGTTACAGCCGGTAATTGCTTTATCGTATGCGGCGGTAAATGCGTCTTTGTCTTTGGCACTGATGGCTTGCATCATCGGGTCAATATCGTTTTTCTCGAATTTTTTCAGCGCGTCGGCGTGGCTGGGGCGCGTGATTTCGCCAACTTCCTGAATTTCCGTCATCTCTTTGACCTGATATTTTGCCATATCCCAATTGTCGGCATCAACTGCCCACCAGGCATTATTCATTCGAGTTGAATATTCAATCATGATTGTGCCCAGCCCGGGTTGGATATTCCACAAAGTCAGACTGCGGTCAGCATTGTTCAACTTGCTGGTTGTTTGCCCGTTTGAAATAACAACGGCAACAACAATCGCAATAATTGCCAAAACAACGGATGTGCCAATTGAATACATTAAACCTTTTTGCTGCATAATCCTCACTCCTTGGTGTAGGTACTATTAAAAATTTTATGTTATGGAACTTTGTTATGACGGACAGCCGACGAATTTGCTACGGTCTCATTTCTTTTGATAACGGCACGCTAAAAATGCCCATATCAGTGATGATGTACATCTGACCATAACCAACATACTCAGTATAAAGGGGAACAAACTCACCAACAAGGGAAGGTTGACCCATCTTTTTTGGTACAAGTGACCCCTAACGTAACTTTCGCGCAATTGGCACGAAGCAACTTTCGCCTCTACCGGCAATCGCAACGATGCCCTGTGCCGTTGCACAAATTTAATGCCCAAAATATGCGACCTCTCGCGATTATTTTTGACACAATCTCAACTCCGTGCTACAATGCACACGTGTGCATTCATCATCAAATAAACAGGTGTGCCGTGTCCGTCACGATTAAAGATATTGCTAAAATAGCAGGCGTCTCTCATACCACCGTTTCCCGCGCGCTGAAAAATCACCCCTCCATCAGCGCAGAGACGACAAGCCGCATTCAAGCATTGGCGCAGGAAATGGGCTATACGCCCAACACTGTCGCGCAAAGCCTGCTCTCCCGACGCACCAGCACCATCGGGATGGTGGTCACCACCATCGCCGACCCCTTTATGACGATGGTGGTGGATGGCGCGGAAGCCGTCGCCCGGCAGGCGGGATACAGCCTTTTTCTCGGCGCGTCTCATAACGACCCCTCCGACGAACTTGACGTGGTGGAAACATTCCACCGGCGACGAGTTGATGCCATCATTGTCACCTCTTCGCGTGTCGGGAGTTTGTATGCCACTGAGCTGCAAAAAATAAAAATCCCCATCGTGTTGATCAACAATCAGCAGGACGGCGAATACCTTTATTCGGTGGCGGTTGATGACATCCATGGCGCACAATTGGCAGTTGACCATCTGCTTTCATTGGGACACCGCCGCATTGCATATTTGGGCAGTATGGTGCGCCCGGAAGCTCATCGCCGCAGACACAGAGGATATATCGCGTCGTTGCAACAGGCAGGCATTGAGCCGGACAGCCGTTTGATTTTCAGTGATTTGACGGGCGACGATATGACTTTGGCGCAGCAAGTGCTGGATGAACTGCTGGCGCAGAATGCCACCGCGGTTTTCTGCTATACCGATATGGTCGCGGTGGGAATGCTCATCGCTTGCCGCGAACGCGGCATCGCCGTGCCGGAGCAGTTGAGCGTTGCCGGGTTTGATGATATTGACATCGCCCATTTTGTTTCGCCGCAATTAACCACCGTGCATCAACCCCGCCAGCAATTGGGACAACTGGCAATGCAAATGGTGCTCAATTTGCTGAACGGAAAATCCGCGCACAACAAAACGCTGCCGTGCAAGCTGGTGGTGCGGCAAAGTACCGCCACCCCCGCATAAACTTTCACTCAGGGAGAAATATATGGCACAACTCAACATCGGTATTATCGGTGCGGGACGCATCGGGCAGGTGCACGCCGAAAATCTGGCTTACCGCGTTCCCGCCGCCACAGTGCTGGCAATTTCAGATGTGCGTCTGTCCGCCGCCGAGAAATGCGCGGCAGAGATTGGCATTCCGCAAGCGTACCAAAGCCACAAAGATATTCTGGCGGATGACCGCATTGATGCCGTGCTCATCTGTTCCAGCACCGACACCCACGCACAATTCATCATCGAAGCGGCGCAGGCGGGCAAACACATCTTCTGCGAAAAACCCATCGCGCTGAACTTGGCAGACATTGACGATGCTTTAGCCGCCGTGGCGGCGGCGGGCGTGAAATTGCAAATCGGCTTCAACCGCCGCTTCGACCCCAATTTCAAACAAGTGCGCGCTGAAGTCGCCGCCGGTGCGGTGGGCGAACCGCACGTCGTGCGCATCACCAGCCGCGACCCCGCCCCGCCAACCCTCGAATACATCCATGTTTCCGGCGGCATCTTTTTGGATATGACCATTCACGATTTTGATATGGCGCGGTATCTGGTTGACAGCGAAGTTGATGAAATTTTCGTCACCGCCGCCGCGTTGGTTGACCCGGCTATCGGCGCGGCGGGAGATGCGGATACCGCCATCATCACCCTGAAATACGCCAGCGGCGCGCTCTGCGCCATTGACAACAGCCGCCGGGCGGTGTACGGCTACGACCAGCGAGTCGAAGTTTTTGGCTCGCAGGGGATGGTTGCCGCCGAAAACGACACCCCTCACCGCGCAGTGCGCAGCGATGCCGAAGGTGTCCATTCGGCAAAACCGTTATACTTTTTTCTGGAACGCTACACCGCCGCTTACACCGCCGAAATGCAAGCTTTTGCGGATGTTCTGCTGAACGATACGCCCATCCCCGTTACCGGCGCCGACGGACGCGCGGCAGTGGTCATCGGCTTGGCGGCAAAAAAATCGTGGCAGGAAAAACGTCCCGTAAAAATCGATGAAATTCATTGAAGGAGACCATCATGACAGCCAAACTTCCCGTTGGGGTGATTGGGTTGGGTCGGATGGGCGAGGTGTACACCCACTATCTGGCGATGCTGCACAATGCAGAAATCATTGCTGTTTCGGATGTGAATGAAGAAAAGGTAACACAGTACACCCGAAAATATGGCGTGAAATTCGGATACACCGACTATCATGAACTGCTGGGAAACCCGGCAGTTGCCGCCGTGATGATTGTCTCGCCCACCAGCACCCACGCCGAAATCATCATCGCCGCCGCCGAAGCAGGCAAAGCCATCTTCAGCGAAAAACCCATTTCGCTGGCGTTGGATGAAACGGATGACATCATCGCCACCATTGAGCGCACGGGCGTATTTTTGCAAGTGGGGTTTATGCGCCGCTTCGACCCCGGTTATATGGCGGCGAAAGAGAAACTCGACGCGGGCATCATCGGCGAACCGACCACCTTCAAATCCATCGGACGCGACCCCTTCTGCCCGCCGCTGGAATACGCCCGCCCCGAAAAAAGCGGCGGATTGATTCTTGATATGGGCATCCACGATTTCGATTTGGGGCGCTGGCTGATGAAATCGGAGGTGGCGCGGGTGTACAGCGAAGGGGGCACGCTCGCCTTTCCGCAACTGAACACCGTGGGTGACATCGACAACGCTGTCATCAACATGAAATTCGAGAGTGGCGCGCTGGGCAATGTGGAAGTGAGCCGCAATGCGCTGTACGGCTATGACATCCGCACCGAAATTTTGGGAACGGAAGGGGGATTGAACATCGGCTACTATCGCCAAACCCCCGTGCTGGTGATGACCAAACAGGGCATCATCCACGATATGGTTCCCTACCTGCACAACCGTTTCGGGCAGGCGTATTTGAACCAGACCCAAAATTTTGTGGAAAACGTCCTGCACGATCGCCCCCCCGCCATTGACGCCCGCGACGCTCGCGCCAGCCTGATAATCGGCTTGGCGGCGACAAAATCCTTCCACGAAGAACGACCTGTGCGGCTGGAAGAGTACAGTTAAAAGTTATCAGCTATCGGTTTTCAGTGAACGCTCCCAAATAACCAACTGCTGAAAACTGATAACCGAATACTGAATACGAGGAGAACGTATGAAACAATATACCGCCGAAAATATACTGGTGAAACCGCAACCCAATCCCGCCGACCCCGACCTGATTCTTTCGGTGACGCCGGAGAGCGCGGGATGGGAATACATCTCATTCCAAGCGCGCAAGCTGGCAACGGGACAAAGTTGGTCGTTCAGCGCCGGCGAAAACGAACTCGCCATTGTGAACCTGTCCGGCGTGTACACCGTGCGCTCGAACCGGGGCGAATGGCGCAACATCGGCGGTCGCGCACACGTGTTCGCTGGCGCGGCGCACGCTATGTACCTCCCCCGCCGCACCGAATTCACCATCACCGCCGAAGCCGGGGGCGAATTCGCCGTCGCGTGGGTTCCCACCGATGAAGACCACGCCCCGTGGCTCATCAAACCGGAAGACGTGCCCGTCAATGTGCGCGGCGGCGATAACGTGTCGCGGCAAATCAACGACCTGCTGCCGCCCGGTTCGCCGGTGCATCGGCTGGTGCTGGTGGAAGTTTACACCCCCAGCGGCAACTGGAGCAGTTATCCGCCGCACAAACATGATATTCACACGGTGGATGAGAATGGCAATCTGATTGAAGCGGATTTGGAAGAAGTTTACTTCTACAAAATTGACAAACCGGAAGGATACGCCTATCAGCGCGTTTATACCGGCGAAACTTCGCCGTTGCAGCGCGCGGGCTATCCCATTGATGCGCTGGTGCGCGCCGAAAATAACTGCGCCGTGCTCGTGCCGGAAGGCTACCATCCGGTGGTCAGCGCGCCGGGATATACCACCTACTATCTGAACGTGCTGGCGGGGAGCGCGCAAAGTCTCGCCAACCGGGATGACCCGCGTTACAGTTGGGTGAAAGAAAATTACCAAACCACCGACCCGCGCTTGCCGTTGTATTGATGGTTTCGGGTTTCAGGTTTCAGGTTTCAAGTCTCAGGTTCTGAAAAATCACGCATCACGTTTCACGTTTCACGTTTCACGAAAACGGTACATAAAAATGTCAGACACAACCGAAAAAATCTACGATTCACTGCATATGGGACGCTCGTCCATTGATTTGTATGCCAACGATGTGGGCGCCCCCTTCCCCGAAATTAAAAGTTTTGCGGCGTATGTCGGCGGCTCGCCGACCAATATCAGCGTCGGGGCGCGGCGATTGGGGCTGAAAACCGCCCTGCTCACCGGGCTGGGGGAAGACCCCGTCGGCGATTTCATCGAAGCTTTTTTGAAAAAAGAAGGCGTCGAAACGAAATTCAGCCCGCGCAAACCGGGACACCGCACCAGCGCGGTGGTGCTCGGCATCGAACCCCCCGACAAGTTTCCGCTGGTCTATTACCGCGACAACTGCGCCGACATCGAACTGACCATTGACGACGCGCTCGCCGCTCCCATCCCCGAAAGCAAAGTGCTGCAATTTGCCGGAACGAACCTCAGCCGGGAGCCGAGCCGCAGCGCGACCCTCTTCGCCGCCGAAATGGCACGGCAGGTCGGCACGGAGGTGGTGCTGGACATTGATTTTCGCCCCGACCAGTGGCACGACCCACGCGCCTTCGGGGTGGCAGTGCGCGGCGCTTTACGGCTGGTGGACATCGTTATTGGCACAGAGGATGAAATCAACGCCGCCATGCTCACCGACGCCGCCCAAATGGAAGTAACCCATTCGCAGATTTCCGACACCCGTGTGCGCGGCGATGTGGACACCGCCATCCAACGGCTTCTTTCGCTGGGACCGAAGGCGCTGCTGCAAAAACGGGGCGAACACGGTGTGCGGGTGCATCTCCGCCAGCCTGATGGCAGCATCGAACAGATTGACGCGCCGGGCTACCCGGTGGAGGTGTACAATATTCTCGGTGCGGGCGATGCGTTCGGCGCGGGATTTTTGTACGGCTATGTCAACGGCTGGGGATGGTACAAATCGGCGCGGCTGGGGAACGCCTGCGGCGCGATTGTGGTCACCCAACACGGGTGCGCCAATTTTATGCCCACTCTGCCGGAAGTGGAAACCTTCGTCGCATCGCGCGGGGGATTTGAATAGTTTTCAGTTGCCGGTTCTCAGTTTTCAATTCACCGATACAATCCGCGAAGCTCAGCTTCATCCGTGTTATCGCGTTCTACATTTCAATGTTTGTTCAATATTGGAGGGGATATGACATCCACGATTCGTTTAACCACAGCGCAGGCTATCGTAAAATTTCTGAAAAACCAATATATCAGCCGCGACGGGGCGGAAAATCCATTCTTCGCGGGGATGTTCGGCATTTTCGGACACGGCAATGTCGCGGGGATTGGGCAGGCATTGCAGGAAAATTTCGATTTTCGCTATTACCAGACTCGCAACGAGCAAGCGATGGTGCACACCGCCGCCGCTTTCGCCAAAATGAAAAACCGATTGCAAACCTTTGCTTGCACCTCGTCCATCGGACCCGGCGCAACCAATATGCTCACCGCCGCCGCCGGAGCGACCATCAACCGCCTGCCGGTGCTGCTGCTCCCCGGCGATATTTTCGCCCGCCGAAACGTCGCGCCGGTGCTGCAACAACTCGAATCGGAACATTCGCAGGATATTTCGGTGAACGACGCTTTCAAGCCGGTGAGCCGCTATTGGGACCGTATCACTCGCCCCGACCAGATTTTGACCGCGCTGCCGGAAGTGATGCGCGTCCTGACCAGTCCCGCCGACACCGGCGCGGTGACGCTCTCGCTGCCGCAGGATGTGCAAGCCGAAGCATACGATTTCCCCGCCGATTTTTTCCGCAAACGTGTGTGGCGCATCCCGCGCAACCGCCCCGACCGCGACGTGCTGGCAGCGGCGGCGGCGCGCATCAAATCAGCGAAAAAGCCGCTCATCATCGCCGGTGGCGGCGTAATTTACAGCGACGCCACCGCCACCCTGCGCGATTTCGTCCGCCAAACGGGCATCCCCGTGGGCGAAACGATGGCGGGCAAAGGGAGTTTGCGCTTCGATGACCCGCTCTGTCTGGGCGCAATCGGCGCGACGGGCACGCTGGCGGCGAATCGCATCGCCCATGATACCGATGTGGTCATCGGCATTGGCACGCGCTACAGCGATTTCACCACCGCCAGCAAAACCGCTTTCCAAAACCCCGATGTATCTTTCATTAATATCAATGTGGCGGAATTCGATGCCGCCAAACATTCGGGGCTGATGCTGGTGGGCGACGCCCGGGCAACGCTGGAAGAATTGGCGGCATTGCTGCACGATTATCGCGTTGCGGGCGAATACCGCGCCCGCGCTGAAGCGTTGCACCGCGAATGGGAAACAGAGGTGGATAGAATTTACAATCTCCGCCACGAACCTCTGCCCGGTCAGGGCGAACTCATCGGCGCGGTGAACGATTTGGGCGACCCCGAAGCGGTGATGGTCTGCGCGGCGGGGAGTCTGCCCGGCGATTTGCACAAACTCTGGCGGGCGCGTCATCCCAAACAGTACCATCTGGAATATGGATACAGTTGTATGGGCTATGAAATTGCCGGCGGGTTGGGCGTGAAAATGGCTGCCCCCGACCGGGAAGTGTATGTGATGGTCGGCGACGGCAGCTATCTGATGCTCAACGGCGAAATTGTCACCGCTGTGCAGGAAGGCATCAAACTGACCATCATCTTGCTGAACAATCACGGCTTTAAAAGCATCGGCGCACTGAGCCGCGCGCTGGGGTCGAAGGGGTTTGGCACACGCTACGCCCGTCCGCAAAACAATCGCCTGCCCGATGATGACGCCGGCGCGGTGGAAACGCTCCCCGTTGATTTGGCGCAAAATGCACGCTCGCTGGGAGCGCATGTCATCGAATGCAAAACCCGCGCCGAATTTGTGCAGGCACTGCAAACGGCGAAAACTATCGACCGCACCACCGTCATCCACATTGAAAACGACCGCTACATCGGCGTGCCGGGCTACGAAAGCTGGTGGGATGTCGCCGTGGCAGAAGTGAGCGAGATGGAAACGGTGCAAGCCGCCCGCGCCGAATATGAGAAAATGCGGGCAAAAGAACAATATTTTTAATCCGGAGGACAGAACTTGCGCACCGCGCGATGCTCGGCATCGAATTACACGAATTTGTATGAAAAAATCCGGGTAATTTGCAAAATTTGATGCCTTTTTTTCTGTCTGTGTATGTCCTATCGAAAATACTTCAACGTGAGTGCAGCCGTCATCGTTCGCATCTCACGTATATTTTTATCATCCATCGCACACGTGTGCGACAAAAAACAGGAGCAACGTATGGCTAAACAAACACTCAATTATATCAATGGAAAATGGACACCCTCCGACGCGACCAACTTTTTTGAGGTCATCAATCCGGCAAATAATACCCTGCTGACCCGTGTGCCGCTCTCTCCGGCAGCGGAGGTTGACACCGCCGTGCAAGCGGCGCAAACCGCCTATGAAACATGGCGGCGCACACCGCCGGTCAAACGGATTCAATATTTGTTCAAATTCAAAGAATTGCTGGAAGAAAACATTGACGAACTGGCGCGCATCATCACCGATGAAGCCGGAAAAACCTACAAGGAGAGCATCGGCGAATTGCGACGCGGCATTGAAAATGTGGAGGTTGCCTGCGGCATCCCGATGATGATGCAGGGCACAACCAGCGAAGACATCGCCACCGGCATTGATGAAATGATGATCCGCCAGCCGTTGGGCGTGGTTGCCGCCATCACTCCCTTCAACTTTCCGGGGATGATCCCGTTGTGGTTTTTGCCCTATGCCATCGCCACCGGCAACAGTTTCATCCTGAAACCGAGCGAAAAAGTGCCGCTGACCGCGCAGAAACTGTTTGAACTGATAGACCGGCTCGACCTGCCCGCCGGGGTGCTGCAATTGGTGCACGGCGGCAAAGAAACCGTTGATGCCATCCTCGACCATCCCCTCGTCCGCGCGGTGAGTTTTGTGGGGTCAACCCCCGTGGCGCAGTATGTGTACCGGCGCGCCACCGCCAACGGCAAACGCGCCCAATGTCAGGGCGGCGCGAAAAATCCGGTGGTCATCATGCCCGATGCCGATATGGATGTCGCCACCCGCATCCTCGCCGATTCCGCTTTCGGGTGCGCCGGACAACGCTGCTTGGCGATGTCGGTTGCCGTGCCGGTGGGCAGCGCCGCCGACGAGATTGTGGCGCGGCTCGCCGACGTTGCCACCAGCCGCCGCGTCGGCTACGGGTTGGATGAAGGCGTGGAAATGGGTCCGGTCATCACCCCGGAAAACCGGAAGCGGATTGAAGGGCTGATTGCCACCGGCGTGGCAGAAGGCGCCTCGCTGGTGGTGGACGGGCGCGGCAAAACGGTTGAGGGGTATGAGAAAGGAAACTTCATCTTCCCCACCCTCTTCGACCATGTTGACCCGCACAGCGAAATTGCCCGCACCGAGATTTTCGGACCCGTGTTGAGCGTCACCCGCGCCGCCACGCTGGATGACGCGCTTGCCCTCGTCAACGACCGCCCGTATGGCAATATGGCATGCATCTTCACCCGCGATGGCGCCAATGCTCGCCGCTTCCGCTACGATGTGCAAGCGGGGAATGTGGGCATCAACATCGGGGTTGCCGCGCCGATGGCGTTCTTCCCGTTCAGTGGCTGGCGCGGCAGTTTCTTCGGCGATTTGCACGCGCAGGGCGCGCACGCCGTGGAATTTTATACCCAAACCAAAGTGATCATCGAACGTTGGCTCAGCGAATGGAGCCGTCAATTTTAGTGTCTATCTGTAAAATCCGGCGCAGTTGGAAACCATAAAATCACGAATATCACCAATAACCGAATGGCACAAATAATCAATAAAAATTCGTGATATTCGTCCATCCGTGTTACTCGTGATTGAAATGTACCACCATTTTTCGGATAGGTTCTTAATTTAACGTGAAAGGATAAGTTCACATGGCATCCATAAAACTCGCCAATGCGCCCTGTTCGTGGGGGGCGTTGGAATTTGAAGATGTGGGCGAAAACCAGATAGGCTATCGGCAAATGCTGGATGAACTGGTGGAAACCGGGTACATCGGCACGGATTTGGGCGATTGGGGTTTTATGCCCACCGACCCTGCCCGCCTGCGCGCGGAACTATCGGCGCGACAGTTGGCGATGGTGGGCGCATTTGTGCCCGTCGCGCTGAAAAACGCCACCGCCCACGCCGATGGCATCGCTGAAGCGGTGAAAATTGCGCGTTTGCTGGCGACAGTCGCGGATACCGGCACAACGGCACATCCACCGATGATTGTTTTGGCGGACAATAACGGCACGGTTTCCCGACGGGTGCAAAACGTCGGGCGCATCACCCCGGAGATGGGGCTTTCGGCATCGGAGTGGGGGACTTTCGCCATTGGCGCGGAAGCCATTGCCCGCGCCGTGCGCGATGAAACCGGATTGCGCACGGTCTTCCATCACCATTGCGCCGGATACGTCGAAACCCCCGCCGAAATTGACCGCCTGCTCTCCCTCACCGACCCGACGCTACTGGGTTTGGTGTTCGACACCGGACACTATGCCTTCGGCGCGGGCAGTTGCGCGGCAGTGCTCCCCGCGCTGGAAAAATATCGGGAACGCATTTGGCTGGTGCATTTCAAAGATTTTCAACCGGAAATCGCGCGGCAAATGGCAGAAAAAGGGTGGGATTATTTCGATGCCATCCGGCACGGTATTTTTTGCGAATTGGGACAGGGGGGGGTAGATTTCGCAAGTGTTATCCGGTGGTTGAAAGAAAATGATTATGATGGTTGGGTGGTGGTTGAACAGGATGTCCTGCCCGGCATGGGGTCGCCCAAAGAAAGCGCCCGTCGCAACCGGCAATATCTGGCTGCGGTGGGTATTTGAATCAGGTGAGGAAACTTTATGGCACTTACGCTCGGCAAACACCGAAATTTACAGCAAATTTCAAACAATCGGGGGGTGTTCACCATTTTAGCGGTTGACCATCGTGACCCGCTGATTGACATGCTCGCCGCCAGAGACGGCGTTGCCCCCTCGCCCGAAATGGTGCGCGATGAAAAACTGCGGCTGGTGCGGGCATTGGCGACACACGCCAGCGCGGTACTGCTCGATCCAATTTACAG
>CAZMXX010000046.1:0-15895 GCA_964570315.1 uncultured Anaerolineaceae bacterium
CAACCGTTGGCAAGTAATGGTGTTAATGGGTGGAAAGTTCGCACTTCCGGCTGGGTGGAAGAGTGGCGGGCGAAATAGCGGCCACCTGAGTCGCCGACCCCCGCGTGACACGCGCCATCGTCACGGTGGAAAAACCGCGCGCAGTGCGTTTCGCGCAGTCGGTGGGGGTGACCATTGACCGGAGACGTGACGAATGAACCGGGCGTATCTCTCGTTGGGCAGCAACATCGAGCCGGCGCAAAATTTGCGCGCCGCGATTGAACTGCTGGCGACGCACACCCGCTTGCTGGCGGTGTCGTCGGTGTGGGAGACCGCGCCCGTCGGCATCACCGACCAGCCGAATTTTCTCAACGCCGCCGCCTTAATTGCCACCGACCTACGCCCGTCGGCGCTGAAGTGGCAGGTTTTGCGGGCAATTGAAGCGCAACTGCACCGCGACCGCAGCGGACACCGCTTCGGACCGCGCACAATTGACATTGACTTGGTTTTGTTCAATAATGCCACCTTTGAATTGGACGGCAGCCCCATCCCCGACCCGGATGTGCTGGCGCGTCCATTCGTTGCCATCCCGCTGGCGGAAATTTCACCGGCGTATCGGCATCCTGAAACGGGGCAAACGTTGGCATCCATTGCCGCCGCGTTTCATATTGAAAAAGAAAAAATGACCCGCCGGGACGATATTAATTTGAATATTGAACGCAGTATTTCCGGATAGAAAATCATAAGGAGACAAGATGAACCATTTTTCAGTTGAGTATTTAGAAGAGACTTTTCAAATTACGCCCAACGGGGACGCAAAGGCAGAAGAGCAGAAAAAACGTGCCATTGAGGATGCCGTTTATACTATTTTGAGCAACATCGGTGAGGACGCCGACCGTCAGGGATTGCAGCGCACGCCGGAACGGGTGGCGCGGATGTTCGATGAATTGACCGCCGGATACCACATTGACCCCATCAAAATGATTAATGATGCGGTGTTCGATGTGGAATACAATGAGATGGTGGTGGTGAAAGATATTGAATATTACAGCCTGTGCGAACATCACATGCTGCCCTTTTTCGGCAAAGCGCATGTGGCATACATTCCCAACGGCAAGGTCATCGGGCTGAGTAAGATTCCGCGAATGGTGGAAATGTTCGCCCGCCGTTTGCAGGTGCAGGAACGGATGACCGAGCAAATTGCGACCTTCTTGGAAGAAGTGCTCAAGCCGCAGGGGGTGGCGGTGGTGATTGAAGGGGCGCATATGTGCAGCATGATGCGCGGGGTGAAGAAACAACAAGCCAGCATGGTCACCAGCTCACTGCGCGGGCTGTTCAAATCGGATGCGCGCACCCGCGCCGAATTTATGAACCACATCGGGCGGCGACGCTTTGACGAATAGCGTCACGCCGCCAGCGAAATCCCCACCGGGCAATGGTCGCTGCCGAGCACGTCGGGCAGGATGAACGCATCGCGCACGCGGGGCAAAAGCTCCGTCGCCGCGAAAAAATAATCTATCCGCCAGCCGACGTTCCGTGAGCGGGCGTTGAATCGCTGCGACCACCACGTATACTGCCCCGCTTCATCCGGGTGAAAATGCCGAAAGGTATCCACATAGCCCGCCGCCAGCACCGCGTCAATCCATGCTCGCTCTTCCGGCAGAAATCCGGTTGTTTTCCGGTTGGACTTCGGGTTGGCGAGGTCAATTTCGCGGTGTGCGGTGTTCACATCCCCGCAAAAAAGGACGGGTTGCCCTTCGGCGCGAAGGGATTCGCATTTTTCCAGAAACGCATCGTAAAACGCCATTTTGAAGGGCACGCGAGCGAGGTCGCGCCCGCCGTTGGGAAAGTAGCAATTCAGCAGGGTGAAGGTCGGAAATTTGGCGATGATGGTGCGCCCCTCTTGGTCAAATTCTTCAATCCCCAACCCGAATTGCACATCCAGCGGCTCGATTTTGCTGAGAAGGGCAGTGCCGCTGTACCCTTTCTTCCGTTTCGAGTGATTCCAGAACGAAAAATAGCCGTCGGCGCGGGCGATGTCGTCCGGGATTTGGTGCAGTTCGGCGCGGATTTCCTGCAAGCAGAGGATGTCGGGCGCGGCGGACGCGAACCATTCCACGAACCCTTTGCGATGTGCGGCGCGAATGCCGTTCACATTCCACGAGAGAATTTTCAGTGGTTGAGTCATATCGTTTCCTTTGGGAAAAATCAAAAGCCGTCGGTGTTTTGCCGGCGGCTTCTGATTGTATGGAGATATGCGGTTTTTGCAAAAAGGGCGTTATTCCGGCGCGGCGTCGGGGTCGGATTGCAGCATGCCCCAGGTGTTGCCTTCAACATCGGTGAAATAGGCGAGCCAGCCGACGCCCGGCACGGGCATTTTCGGCATGACGATGGCGCCATCATTCGCGGTGACTTTTTCGATGGACGCATCGAGGTCGTCCACGGCGATGGTGTTGACGATGCCGGGCAAGCCCTGCTCATCGTTGCCGAAGCCGCCGTCAATGCCGGGCGTATCGCGGTCGCCGGTGGAGATGAGCCAGTAATCTTGGGGTCCGTCCCATTTTTGAATCTGCCAATCGAAGACGTTTTTGAAAAACGCCTCGGACTTTTCGGGGTCTTTTGCCGTAAATTCAAAATGCACAACTCGGGTCATTATTTTGCTCCTCTCAAGCAGTGTGATTTTTGCGTTTGTCTGCGATGGGGGAAGATGTGGAAATGATAGCACCGATGTTCTATTTTGTCAAAAAAAATAACCCCGAAGTGAATTTCAGGGTCGCCGTAAAAGAATATTCCCAAAACATTTACGCAGAGTTTACAGACATCGGCGTGGATTTTTGCTATACTGTAGTTGACCCAAACGAATAGAGTCTGACACCGTCATCCACACGAGTTTAGTCTTCAATCTAGTTTTCCATCTTTCACACATCTTTCGGACGGTGGCACACTCACCCCTTTTTCTTCTTATATCCTCCTTTTCTCCTTTAGTTGAGTCCGAACGCCACCGTTCGGACTTCCTCTTTTAAACGTCATTAATCGTCATCGTCGATGATGTTCAGCAGCACGTGCGTTTCGCCGTGGCTGGTTTCCATTTCGGTGGGGTAGCCGAATTTGTTGATGATGTCAATGACGGGTTTGTTTTCGCTCAGCACCCATGCTTCATATTTGGTGATGCCCATTCCTTTGGCAACCACATCGAGCGATTGGAGCAGGTGTGTCCCCAGCCCGACCTTCTGGAAATCGTCGCGGACGACCACCGCCGCTTCGGCAACCGATTCATCAATGACGCTGCGGCTCAAGCGGGCGACGCCGACGATGGTTTCGTTGCCATCCACGGTGGCAGCAGCCACCAGCGCCGCATCGCGTCCCGGTTTCAGGTGGGTCATTTCCACGGCGCGTTTCAATTGCTCGTCGGGGGGTAAGTGCCGGGGAAAAGCGTGGAACCGCAACCGTTTGGTGCGGTCGGAGAGGTTTTGCCACAAATCAACCAGCAGCGGGGCATCGTCATCCGCGCGGATGGGGCGAATGGTCACGGTGCGCCCGTCGGCGGTGGTAAACGTATGTGAATCACTCATAAGCCCTCCCTTCGGCGGGGGCAGTTAGGCGGCAAGTGTCAGGGTGATGCTTTCGGAGACGGTTCCGCTCACTTTGCCGCGCATGCTCCACGGTCCCGCCCATTCGATGTCTATGTTGACCAGTTGACCTTTTAAATCGCGGGGGTCTTCAAAAAAGACGAGTTTGTTCGTGCGGGTGCGCCCTTTCCATTTTCCCCGATGCAAATCTTCCACCAGCACCTCGACAGTTTTGCCCATATATTTTTCATTAATCTCGGTGACAATTTCCTCTTGCAGTTGGTTCACCAAATCGAGCCGCCGTTTCTTTTCCGCCGGCGGCACATCATCCGCCATAATTTTTACCGATACCGTCCCTTCGCGGGGGGAATACATCGCCGAATGGCAGACATCCATCTTCAGTTCCGCCAAAATGTCGAGCGTGCCTTGAAAGTGCGCTTCCGTTTCGCCCGGAAAACCGACGATGATGTCGGTGGCGATGCTGGTGTCGGGCAAATAGCGCCGGATACGGGCAATCAGTCGCCGGTAATCGTCCACGGTGTATTCCCGTTTCATCGCCGCCAGCATCTCATCGTGCCCCGCTTGAATGGGGACTTCGATGTGTTCGCACACTTTAGGCAATGCGGCGACGGTTTCCAGCAGTTCATCGCTCATATAATTGGGATGGCTGGTTAAAAAGCGGATGCGTTCCAGCCCGTCAATATCGTTCAGCACGCGGAGCAAATCAGGCATGCGGGGACCGTCCGGCACATCGAAGCCGTAGCGATCGACAATCTGCCCCAGCAGGGTCACTTCTTTCACCCCCTGCGCCACCAAACTGCGCACCTCGCGGGCAATATCGCCCACCGGACGACTGCGCTCAATGCCGCGCCGTGCGGGGATGATGCAATAGGTGCAAACGTGACTGCATCCGTAGACCACCGGCACGTGCGCGGTGACCAGATTGTGCTGTTCGTGCATGGGGAGAATCAAATCGCCATCCTGCACGGCGTAGCGGGTTTTCAACTCGGCATCTTTTTCCGATAGGGTTTCTTTCCCCAGCAAATGGTTGACCAGTGGACCCGGCTCGCTGGGGGGCATAAAAACGTCGATGTGCGGAAAGGCTTTTTTCAGGCGCGGATTGCCTTTCACCCCGACCATGCAGCCCATCAGCGCGATGGTGCGGTGGGGGTTGGCGGTTTTGAGCGGCTTCAGCGAGCTGGCGAAACCGTAGGCTTTGTTTTCCGCGCTTTGGCGCACCACGCAGGTGTTCAGCACAATCACATCGGCATCCGCCACGGCGGGCGTAAATTCGTAGCCGAGTTTTTCCAACTCGGAACCGACCCGCTGGGAGTCGGCGACGTTCATTTGGCATCCGGTTGTCCAGATATGATATTTCATTCCGTTTCCTTTTTAGATATTGGTGAACGGGGATTGGTCATTGGCGCTTCCGCATCTCCAATCGCTAATCACCAAGCGCCATTACCAGCACCACTTCCCACAGCGAAAAATAGAGCGTGCCGTCCGCCCAACGGGGGGCGAAAAGCGGTTGCAGCGCGGCGGGAAGTTCGCGCATCATCGTTTGCAGTTTCGCTTTATTCGCCGCCGAAACACTCTGCCGGTCTGCCCAAGTGTGAAATTCCAACTCTTTCTGCAAGCGGCGCGTTTCCACTATGGAAAATCCGGCACGTTCAAACATGGCGGTCAGCCGTGCCTGCGGGTACACCCAATGGTGCGAGGGGTCGCGCAGTTTTTCATAGGCGTTGTAAAATCCGGCGGCGGCTTTTTCCGGCACGGTGACGTTATCGGTGAAGCCGAGCGTCCCGCCCGGTTTGAGCACGCGGGCAAATTCGCGGATGGCGTTTTCGGCGTGCGGAAAATGGTGCAGCGCCAAGCGGCAGGTCAGCAAATCGAAAGTATCGTCAGGGAAGGGGAGCGATTCCGCGTCGGCGGGGCGGGTTTCAAGGTTCGATACCTGCCGCTGTGCCGCCAGCTCGGCGGTTTTTGCCAGCATTGCCGGGGTGATGTCGGTGGCGATGATGTGCCGCACGCGCGGCGCGAATTGCAGAGCAGTGTGTCCCGCGCCGGTGGCGACATCCAGCGCCAGCCAATCGGGTTGGGGGGAAATCAGCGTCGCCAGCACGGCGAGACTCTCACCCCGCGCGTGGATGTCGCTGGTGGCGTAGCCGCGCACGGCGTTTTCCGTGCTGAATTGCTGCTGTACCGTTGATTTGCCTGACATGCGCCACCCCCGTTCATCCGAAACGAAATTTTACACGGAAGGCGGTTCAATGGCAATTGTCAGCCGTTCATCTGGGGCGCATCAGGGGCGAATCTGCCCGTTCCCCAGCACCACCCATTTGTAGGTGGTCAGTTCCTTCAACCCCATCGGACCGCGAGCGTGCAGCCGTTGGGTGCTGATGGCGACCTCCGCCCCCAGCCCGAATTGTCCCCCGTCGTTGAAGCGGGTGCTGGCGTTGACGAACACCGCTGACGAGTCCAGCTCGTTCACAAAACGGGTGGCGGCGGCATAATCCTCGGTGATGATGGCTTCGGAATGTTTGGTGCTGTGGGCGAAAATATGGTCGAGCGCGTCGTCCAGACTATCCACCACTTTGATGGCGGCGATGAGCGCCATAAATTCGGTGTCGAAATCTTCCGGGGTGGCAGATTGAACGGTGAAACTGTCCGATAGAATTTCGAGCGAGCGGGGGTCGCAGCGCAATTCCACCCCCGCGTCAATGAGGGCTTGGGCGACGGTGGGCAGAATGTCGGCGGCAATGGCGCGATGCACCAGCAGGGTGTCCATGGCGTTGCACACACTGGGGCGCTGAACTTTGGCATTCAGCACAATCGGCACCACATTGGCGGGGTTGGCGGCTTTGTCCACATAGATGTGCACCACGCCCATCCCCCCGGTGATGACGGGGATGGTGGCATTCTCCACCGCGAAACGGTGCAGCCCTGCCCCGCCGCGCGGAATGATCATGTCAATGTAATCGTCAGCGCGGAGGAGCGCGCGCACCAGACTCCGGTCGGTGGAATGCACCAATTGCGCCGAGTTGGCGGGCAACCCTGCCTCCGTACATCCGGCGGCAACCACATCCGCCAGCGCGCGGTTCGAGCGGCGGGCTTCCTTCCCCCCGCGCAGAATGGCGGCGTTCCCGCTTTTGATGCACAGCGCGGCTATATCGGCGGTGACGTTGGGACGGGCTTCGTAAATCACCCCAATCACACCGATGGGGATGCGCCGTTTGGAGATGCGCAATCCGTTGTCCAGCACCCGGCTATCAAATTCTTCGCCGATGGGGTCGGGCAGGGTGGCAACTTTTTCCACCCCGGCGGCAATGCCTTCCAACCGTTCCGGGGTGAGCTTGAGCCGGTCGAGCAGACTTTCGCTCAACCCCAACGTTTTTCCGGTTTGAATGTCCTCCGCATTGGCGGTGAGAATATCGTTTTTGCGGCGGCGTATCATTTCGGCGATGGAAAACAACGCTTCATTGCGCTGTGGGTTGCTCAATTGCGAGAGTTGCCGCGCGGCGGCTTTTGCCTGTTTTCCCAAAATGGTGATTTCTTCGCTCATTGCATCTCCTTGAATATGGTTTTCAGCTATCGGCTTTCAGCCCAATGCCACCAGATTATCACGGTGAATGATGGTGTGTCCGTAATTATACCCTAAAATGCCTTCAATTTCATCTGATTGATGCCCCAAAATGGCGCGAATATCGGCGGCTTTGTAATTGGTGATGCCTCGCCCGCACTTTTGCCCCTGCAAATCCTCAATGGCGACGGTTGCCCCGCGCGGAAATTCCCCGCGCACCGTGACGATGCCCGCCGGCAGCAAACTTCGATGCCGCCGGGTGATGGCGGTCGCCGCGCCGTCATCCACCACCAGCGCGCCGGAGACCGCCTCCGCCAAAATCCAGCGTTTGCGGCTTTCCACGTGGCTGATGTGCGCCACAAAGCGCGTGCCGAGCGCCTCGCCGCGCAAAATGAGCCGCACCAGCACGTCCGGCTCATGCCCGGAGGCGATGACGGTCTCCACGCCGGAGCGGGTCGCCAGTTGTGCCGCTTGAATTTTGGTGCTGAAACCGCCTACGCCCATTCCCGTGGCTGTGCCGCCCGCCAGCGCGCGGATGTCATCGGTGATGGCGGGCACTTCCGCAATCAATTTCGCTTCGGTATTTTGGCGCGGGTCGGCGGTGAAAAGCCCCGGTTGGTCGGTGAGGATGATGAGCCGGTCGGCGTCAATCAGATTTGCCACCAGCGCCGAAAGGTTATCGTTGTCGCCGATTTTGATTTCCTCCACCCCAACCACATCGTTTTCATTCACCACTGGCAGAATGTGCTGTTCCAGCAACAGGTTGAAGGTGTTGCGGGCGTTCAAATAGCGCCCCCGATTCGCCAAATCGCTGCGGGTGAGCAACGCCTGGGCAATGGTGATGCCGTAAATGTCGAAGAGTTGCTCGTAAATGTTCAACAGCTTCACCTGCCCGATTGCCGCCAGCATTTGTTTGAAAGGGATGTCCTTGCGGCGGGGGAGGTCGGGCGCGTTTTGCCGCCCCACAAAAATCGCGCCGGATGAAACGAGGGCGATTCGATGCCCTTCGCGGTGCAGGGCGGCAATTTGGCGCACCATTTCCAGCAGGCGCGGTTTGTTGATGGTGTTGTCCGGGCTGGCAATAACATTTGTGCCGAATTTGATGACCAGTTTCACGGTGTGTTCTCAGCCGTCAGCGTTCCGTTGGCGGCTATTCCTTTCCTTCCGAAAATATTTGCATCCTCAACTGCACCATCGCCGGGCGCGGGGTGCGGTCGGGGTTGATGATGGCGTACCAGCGCATCGGATTTTGCGCCGCATACCACGGCGCGGCGCTGAAATCCAGATTGAACAGAAATGCCGCCGAAATCCACGGCATTTCGGTGCGGATTTTGCGGTATGCCCGCGTCAGATATGCCGCCTGCGTCCGCTCCGACACCCCCCAGCGGTGGTCGTTCCCCAAGTCCCAATGGGTGGCGATGTTCCAGCCCAGCTCCGTCACCCACACCGGCGAAGTGTCCCCGTGCGCCAGCATGATTTCATGCTGATGCGCCACCCGCGCGAAGGTGATGTCGCCGGGGTTGGCGGCTTCGGCGTCGGGCGATTGTCCGAAGGTGTACAGATGGCTCCCCAGCGCGTCGAAGCTGCCTTTTGCGCCCGCATCGTACATGCCCGCCAAAAAATCGAGGTCGTTCATCGCGGCGGTGGCGTCTTCCCCCGCCGTGGGCGCGAGACCGCCGGAAATGACCTGCGCGGCGGGGTCGGCGGTTTTGATGGCGCGATATGCCGCCGTCAGCAGCGCGGTATATTCGGCGGGGTTCGGCGGGCGATTGCCCCATTCGTAGCCCAAATTCGGCTCGTTCCAAATCTCGTAGCCCGCCACCTGCCCCCGGTATCGAGTCGCCAGCGCGGTCAGAAAACGGGCGAAATCGGCGGTATCGTCGGGGGGATGGCTCTCGATGCTCCCGGCGGGACGCGCCCACGCCGGTGAGCCGTGCACCCGCAGCAGCACTTTCGCCCCCGCATCCTGCGCCGCCCGCATCACATTGTCGGGGTCAACCCAGCGGAAGTTCCCCCGTTCCGGCTCCACCGTTCCCCAATTAATATACCCCTTTATCATATTGAAGCCCATATCTCGCACCAGTGGGGCATTCGCCAAATCAGCCAGATTCACCCCGTAGCCGAAATCATCGGCGGGGGAAAGGGGTGTCGTCGGTTCGGCGGGCGGGGGCGAAAATCCCTGCCCGCGCGGCGACAGCGTGGCGAAGTCGTCCCATGCCGCCGCGCCGGTGAGCCGCCACACCTTCCCCGTGGCGACGCGCAGCGCCATGAGGTCGTGGTTCCCATTCTGCCGCGCGGTGAAAAAGAGCCAATCCCCATCCGCCGACCAACTGAGCGACCCCAGCCAGCCGGTATCGCTGTACAAATTTTGTAGCGCGCCGGTTGTTTCATCCCACAGAAAGATGTTGATGCGCTCGGTATCTTGCCAGCCGATGAACGCAATTTGATTCCCGGATGGACGAAAAACCGGATTCGTCCCGTTTATTGGAGTGGAAAGGAGTGGCGAAATGGAATTGTCGCTCACATTGAGCAGGTAGGGCTGTTCTTTGCCATCCACCACTGCCGCGAAGGCGATGCGCGCCCCATCGGGCGACCAGTTCGGCAGTTTGTCCTGCCGGGTATTGCGGGTGAGTTGGGTTGCCGCGCCGCCCGTCACCGGCTGGATGAACAGTTCCGCGTCGCCATCCCGCTCGGAGACGAAAACCAGTTGCGTCCCGTCGGGTGACCATGCCGCCGAATAATCCCACGCGGGGTTGTGGGTAACGTTGCGGGGTTGAGTGCCGTCGGCGTTCATCACCCAGATGTCCGACTGCCCGTCGCGGTGGCTGGTGAAAGCGATGCGTGCGCCGTCGGGTGAAAAGCGGGGCGACCAATCGCCGTCGGGATTGCGGGTGAGGTTGGTGAGCGTCCCGTCCGCCGCCAGCCGGAAAATATCGCCGTTGCCCGCCCGGTCTGACGCGAAGACCAGCGTTTGCGGTGGCACGGCGGCACAGCCGGTTGCCATCAAAATGGTTGCGATGAGCATCAAGCCGTTGAAAGCACGCATGGCGTGCAGTATATCACGGGGGGGCGGGCAGAGCAAGCGCAAAAATGGGGCATTGGCGGGCGTGCGCGCGGATTCAAAAATCGTTTGAACGGATTCAAACATTGTTTGACGACAAACGTATCGCAATAATGTAAAATGGATGGGGCAATATGTTCAGAGGGATGTGAAGCACTGCTCTGTCTGTTACGGGAAACCTATGGACAAATCTGAAAAAGCTGATAAAATAGCATTATGCCACATTTGGCACGCGCAAACGCCAAGCAGTATATTGCGTGCGACAAATGCACATTCTGCACAAAAAACTGTGTCTCGAACAACAACTTTTACGATTGAACCCGAAACCTTCGACCATGCTTGTTGCTGTTCGCCCGGGCAATCTATGATAACCTCAACTGAACATCCACAACTCCGGCAGATATTGACTGCCCGGCGCGAGAAAATTGCGCAGGCGTGGATTCACGCCATCCGCACCACCAGCTATCTTCCCCAGCGCCATGGAATGTTGCAACCGTTTTTTGAAGAGCTGGTATCGAACTGTATCGCGGCGATGTTCACCGCCGGCACCGTCGAGCGGGAAGCCACGGCATCGACGGCGGGGGTGCGGTTGGCAAAACTGCGCTATTTGCATCCGGAAGCGTTGGGTGTGTCGCAAAAGGTGCTGGGCAATACCCTGCTGGGAGGGTTGCCGCCGGAATATGCCTCAGCTTTTGCGCCGCGCATCTTCGATGTCATCAGCGGCTTTTCGGTGGGGTTTATGCGGGAAACGCGCCACGAAATGCTGGTTTCGCAGGAACGATTGCATCAATCGGTGCGGGAAACGTTGCTCGCCAGCGAAGAAAAGTTCCGCCGCCTCACCGAAATCGTTTCTGCCGCCATCTTCATCTTTCAGGGCATTCGATTGCGGTACGTGAATAATTGGATCATCCAGAAAACGGGCTACACCCGCGACGAGCTGTTTCGGATGAATGTCTGGGATATTTTTCACCCGGCGCACCGAAAAATGGTGATGGAATACGAGCAAGCCCGTTTGCGCGGGGAAGCCGTGCCCGCCGGTCATGAAGTGCGGCTTCAGCGCAAAGACGGGCAGCCGATGTGGGTGGAAGTCTCCTTCGCGCCGATTGAACTCGAATCCGACGAGGCGGTGCTCGGTACGGCGTTTGACATCACCGAGCGGAAACAAGCCGCCGAACGCAATGCGGCGCTCCTCGCGCAGGTGCAGGAAGCAGACCGCCGCCAGCGCGCGCTGTTGAGCGCCATCCCCGATATGGTCTTCCGTTGCGACAAAAAAGGGTGCATCATTGATTACCACACCAATCATCCGGAAGCCCTGTTGGTGCCGCCCGAACAATTTCTGAACCAAACCGTGGCGGAGGTGTTGCCGCTGCCGGTGGGGAAAAAACTGCATAAAATCGTCCTGGAAGTTTTGCGGACGGGCGAAACCCGTGAAACGGAATATCAGCTTGATATTGATGATGTCCCCTTCTTTTTCACCGCGCATTTTGTCCACAGCGGCGATGAGGTGCTGATTGCCATTCGGGACATCACCTCCCGCAAACGCGCCGAAATGCGCGCCATGCGCACGGAGCGTATGGCGGCGCTGGGGAATCTCGCGGCATCGCTGGCGCACGAATTGAACAATCCCCTGCAAGCCATCCAAACCAATATTGATATGATTTTGGATTTTCCCATCTCGCCCGAAGAGAAAGATGAAAATTTCAGAGCCATTCGTCAGGAATTGGTGCGGGTGACCGAACTGAGCCAGCACATCCTCAATTTCGCCAATCCGCACCCTGCCGTGCGCGCGGAAATCATGCTGGAGGATGTGGTGAATCAGGTTTTGCGGCTGTGGCGCAAGAAATTTGAAGCTGGAAATATCACCATCCACACCGATTTTTCGCCCGTCCCCCCCGTGATGGCATCCCAAGACCAGTTGCATCAGGTGCTGTTGAATATTTTGCTCAACGCGGTGGACGCCATCCACAGTGAGGCGGACGGTGGAACGGTGGTGATTTCCATCGGCGCGGATTTGCCGGAAGAGCAGGTATGGATGAAAATCATCAACGATGGACCACACATTCCGACAAGCGATATTGACCATCTTTTTGAACCCTTTTTCTCCACCAAACCTGAAGGGAACGGCTTGGGATTGTGGACGAGTTACAACATCATCCAGCAGCACAATGGTGTTTTGTATGCGGAGAATTTTCGGGGTGGGCGAGGGGTCATCTTTACCGTAGCTTTGCCATTAACGAACAATACAGGTGAATGAGTGACAACTATGGATTTTCTGACGAAAGAAGCCAATGCACAATATAAATTATTGGTGGTGGATGACGAGGACGGTGTGCGTACCGCGCTGGCAAAAGCGTTGTCGCTACAAGGGTATGTCGTCGAAGAGGCGGCTTCAGGCGCGGAGGCGTTGTCGCTGTTGCGGGTAACCCCTTTCACGCTGATGGTGCTCGACATGAAAATGCCCGGTATGGACGGGGTGACGGTGATGAAAAAATCGCGTGACATTCAGCCGTATCTGCTCATTTTGGTGCTGACGGCGCACCCCTCAATTGACAATGCGATTGCCGCCGTGAAGTTGCATGCGGTAGATTATCTGCAAAAACCGGTGCAGACCCGCCAGCTCTGTGATACTGTCAATAGACTTTTGCAGATGCATCTTGAGCGGGTGAACAAAGAAAAATTGGTGGACGCGATTGCCGGCGCCGTAAATTCATGGCGCGGGGAGAGTCCGTCCACGCCGGTTACCGCCCCAATTATTGCGGAAGACGAGGTGGATATTTTCTATGTGATGCCCATTTCGCTGGATAAAACATCGAAGCACGCAATGGTGGATGGCGCACCCGGCAATCGGGTGATGTTGAGCGAAGGCGAATGTCTGGTGTTGGCGCATCTGATGGAAAACCCGAACCGGGTGTTGACGGCGCGGCAGATGGCGTACCGTTTGTGGGGGGATGATACAATGGATTCGGCGACCGCGCTGGGATTAATTCGCCCGTATATTTCCCGTTTGCGGACGAAATTGCCGATTTTGAAAACGCCCCCGCAGATTTTGCGCACCGTGCGCGGTCGGGGCTATATGTTTGTGCCCCGCAAAGTGTGAAAATAGACGCGCCATCATCATCCGGCGGAAAGTTTTTTGCACCCGTAGGGACACGACGCATCGTGTCCCTACTTTTTTGTCAGGGTGAATTATGCCAGCCCGTAGGTGCGTTTCGCGCTGTCGAGCGTATTTTTCAGCAGCATGGCAATGGTCATCGGACCCACGCCGCCCGGCACGGGGGTGATCATCCCCGCCACTTCTTTCGCCGCTTCGAAATCCACATCCCCCACCAGACGATACCCTTTTTTGGCGGTGGGGTCATCCACCGCGTTGACACCCACATCAATCACCGTTGCGCCCGGTTTCAGCCAATCGGCTTGCACCATTTGCGCCCGCCCGACGGCGGCAATCACAATATCCGCACCGCGCACAACTTCCGGCAGATTCTGTGTGCGTGAATGGCAAATGGTGACGGTGGCATTCCGGTGGAGCAACAGCATCGCCACCGGCAACCCCACAATGTTGCTGCGCCCCAGCACCACCGCGTTTTTCCCCTCAATGGTGACGCCGCTGCGGTCCAGCAATTCGATGCACCCGCGCGGGGTGCACGGCACAAAGAGCGGGTCGCGCCGTTTCATGGACAGCCGCCCGATGTTGAGCGGGTGAAAACCGTCCACATCTTTTTCCAGACTGATGGCGCCCAGAATCTCTTCATCGTCAATATGGTCGGGCAGGGGGAGTTGCACCAAAATCCCGTGAACATCGGGGTTGTTGTTCAGCTCCCGCACCACGTCCAGCAAATCTTCCTGCGAAATATCGGCGGGCAAATCATACCCGAAGGACGTGATGCCCACTTCTTCGCACGCGCGTTTTTTCATCCGCACATACGTCTGCGAGTCTTTGCGCTCGCCGACCAGCACTGCCGCCAGCCCCGGCACTTTGCCCGTTTTGGCTTTCATCGCGTCCACTTCCGCTTTAATTTCACCGCGGATGGTCGCGGCGATGGCTTTTCCGTCAATCAATTTTGCTGACATTCGTTCCTCCTCGAACAGTTGGGGATGTACGGTGCTTTTCAACACCTCCGAAAGTATAGCACACCGGCAGCGCACGGGCAACGCATTGCGGGTCATTTCACAAGGGGGAAAAATTCGAGTTGACTAAATTCAGGGAAAGGTGTATTGTTGGGCGCTTAAACGGCTGAAAATTCAATCTCGGAGGAAAAAATGGTCTCCACATCATCCATTCCCGGTTTTAGACCGGTTCCCAAAACCGGCGTAATTTATGTGATGACCGAAGCCGCCAAACACGGTTTCAGTTATGATGCCCCGGACTGGGCGAACTTGGGGCAGGGGTCGCCGGAAACGGGGGAACTGCCCGGTGCGCCGAACCGCGTTTCACAGATTACCATCAATCCGGGGGCGCACCGATACGCCGCCGTGCCGGGAGAAACCGCGCTGCGCCAAAAGGTCGCCGATTTTTACAACCATTTTTTCCGGCAGGGGAAAACCTCAAAATACACGTATAAAAATGTCAGTATCGCCAGTGGGGGACGGGCGGCGCTGACGCGGCTCGCCGCCACGCTGGGTAACATCAATATGGGGCATTTTTTGCCCGATTATACCGCGTATGAAGAATTGCTGAGCGTTTTTAAAGCCTTCATCCCCATCCCCATTTTGCTGGACACCGGCTCGAATTATCACATCCCGCTGGCAAAGCTACGCGATGAAATCTTGGGGCGGGGATTGCGCGCTATTTTGTTGAGCAATCCATGCAATCCCACCGGACAATATTTGGCGGGCGAAAAGTTGAAGGCGTGGGTGGATGTGGCGCGGGACACAAGTTGCACCATCATTTGGGATGAATTTTACAGCCATTTTGTGTATGATGACGTCTTGACCCAATCGGGGCGGCGAATGATTTCCGCGACGGAATTTGTGGATGATGTGAATACCGACCCGGTGATTGTGGTGGATGGGCTGACGAAAAATTGGCGGTATCCCGGTTGGCGCATCAGTTGGACGCTGGGACCGGAATCGGTGATTGAGTTGATTGCCAGCGCGGGGTCGTTTTTGGATGGCGGCGCGAACCACCCCTTTCAGGATGAGGCACTGCGGTTGCTGGAGCCGGATTTCGCGTTGCAGGAAACGGAAGCGATTCAGCGGCATTTTTCCGCCAAGCGGCAATTTGTGCTGGGCAGGTTGGCAGAGCTGAACATCGGTGTGGACGCCAAACCGGGGGGCACGTTTTACGTGTGGGCAGATTTGTCGAAACTGCCGCCGCCATTGAACGACGGCGTGCGCTTTTTTGAGGAAGGGTTGAAGGAGCATGTCATCACCGTGCCGGGGGTATTTTTTGATGTGAATCCCGACCGGCGGCGGCGACAGCGACGCTACCAGCATTATTGCCGCATCAGCTTTGGACCGGCAATGGAAAAGCTCGCGCTGGGACTGGATGCCATTGAGCGGGTGATTGCCAAATTCGCGTAAAACTGAATGAAACGTTTGTCGTTAATTTTATTTTAGCCACGAATACCCGTTCCGGGCACAGGTTCACACGAATTTCTCGAATTTTGGAATAAAATTAGTGAAATCCGTGAAAATTCGTGGCTAATTTTAGGTAGTGGTTATTTTTGACTGATGAAACAAAATATACCCGAAGGGTCGAAGGCA
>CAZMXX010000047.1:0-15779 GCA_964570315.1 uncultured Anaerolineaceae bacterium
TGGCGTGGTGGAATCTGTGTGGGGGTGGTCGCGGTTGTGTCAGGAACCTTGTTGTTCACTGATTCCCGAACCGAGCCGGAACCCGTGGAATATGTTCGTCCCGTCAAAAAACGCGGCTCGCCCCCCGCGCCGAAACCCGTTGTCCCCAAAAAATTGGCATCTGACACCCCGGTTGCAAAATTTTGTTCCCAGTGCGGCGAACGGTACAAACCGGAAGCAAAGTTCTGCCATCAATGCGGCACACCACGACGATGAATCTGAGAATTTCATCGGAAATTTTAATCTCACTTTAAAGTTGTGGTTATATGATGGAGTTGGTTGAAAATGCGTGGTGGAGCAATGCGGAAACAGATAATCCTAGGCTTTTTAACGGCGTTGACAGTCGTTTCCGTTCAGGCTCAGTCACCCGCTCCGCGCCCGCAAATATTTTTTGCCGCATTGAATGCCGGGCAGTGGGATATTTTCAGCGTTTCGCCTGACGGAAAAACAGTTTTGCAACTTACCAATGATGAATATGAAGACAGCGACCCGGCAATTTCGCCCGACGGGAACATGCTGGCATACGCCTCGCGGCGGGGTGATAATTGGGACATCTTTCTGCTGAACCTGAAAACGGGCGCAGAAACCCGACTCACCGATAACCCGCAATATGACGGCG
The DNA here is from genome assembly GCA_964570315.1 of uncultured Anaerolineaceae bacterium. Lineage (GTDB taxonomy): Bacteria > Chloroflexota > Anaerolineae > 4572-78 > 4572-78 > JANTHQ01. The sequence goes on from CAZMXX010000047.1 coordinate 659, forward strand.
CACCGGCGTGGCATCCCGATGGACGGCAAATCGCCTTTGAATCGTTTCGCAGCGGCGATTTGGACGTTTGGCTGATGGATGCGACGGCAGATGCCACGCCCCTCAACCTCACCGCCGATTCGCCCGCACAGGATTACGCCCCCACTTGGGATGATACAGGGGACGTTCTCTTTTTCGCCTCGGCGCGCGCGGGGGATGATGACATCTGGGCATTGAATATTCGCACTCGCGCCCTCACCCAGCTCACCACCGCCGAAACATCCGAGGGCAATCCGCAGTGGGATGCGCGACGCGGGCAGGTGGGTTTCGTCGCCAACCGGCTGGGAGAAAAAGACATCTTTTTCGCCACCGCCACCGATGAGATGCAGCAATTTTCGTGGCTGCTCAGCGTGACCGGTTTCGCCATCAGTCCCGATGGAACACAGGTGGCGGCGGTTCTGCGCGGCGAAAATACCGACCGGCTCGTTCGGCTGGATGTCGGCGATCCCGTGCCGCATTATCTTTCCTCCCCCATTTTATTACAGGGCAAACCGAGTTGGAGCGACGGCGCTGTCGTCTTTGGCGCGGAAGTCCATCGGTTTGAAGAAGATGCCGCCGGTATATTGTTCACCGAAACGACAACGCCGAGCGGCAGCCCGTATGGTGAACCGTATGACGTGGTGCGATTGAATGACCTGAAGGTCGGCATTCCGTGGCTGGCGGATACGGTGGATGAGTCATTCCGAACGATGCGGTCTCAGTTACGGGCGGAAGTGGGCTACGATTTTCTGGGCGAGCTGTCAGAGGCGTTGCGTCCCATCAACTTTGCCAGCGATGCCAGCCAATATTCCAGTTGGCACAAAAGCGGGCGTGCCATTGATACCCGCTTCGATTTGCCCGACGGGCGGATGCAGATTGTCAAAGAGAATGTCGGCGGGAACACTTACTGGCGGGTTTTGCTCCGGTGTGAAGACCAGAGCGGACGATGCGGTAAACCTGCCACTGCCCGCCCGTGGGATTACAGCGGTTACGCTCGGACGGTGTTGGCGCCGGAACAGGGAGGGGTGGAAAAACCCCCGCTACATGGTTATTATGTTGATTTTACCACTTGGGCGCGGATGTTCGGGTGGCAGCGCATCGCCTCGCATAACGGGGACGAGTTTAGTTGGACATGGCACTTTAAGGCGTTTGAATATTGGCATTTTCAAAAGCCGTTCTTCGCCCCCGATGGCAGTAGCGACTGGTACGCGGCGCTGCGGCAGGTGTATCCACCCGACGATGTGGACACCTATTTCAACTGGCGCACCATGCGCGCGGCAGGTGAAGACCCGCAACTGATTTTTCTGAAAGGTGTATCCGCTGTCCCGCCGGCAGCAAAGCGGTGGTGGCAGCAACTGACCCAATAGTTATTGATAGCAGGACTAACATATTTACAGGAGTGTCACAATGCAAAGTGAAAAGGTAATGGGAATTCCGAGTGAATTGGTACAGCAACGCTCGCGCGGTAAAACCAAGTTCATCGTTGGTGGATTGGTTATCGCTTTGGCGGTGGTGTATTTGATTTACACCGGTGTACAGAGCACTGCGGCATACTTTTTGACCGTGGATGAGCTATATGCTCAACAGAGCGCGATGATGGGCAAACAGGTTCGCGTGTCGGGGATGGTTGATGCCACCACCATCAACTATGACAATAAAACCCTGACGCTGAATTTTGAAATTATGGGCGAGAACGGACAAAACCTGCCCATCACCTTCAACGGTCCTATGCCGGACCAAATGCGTGAAGGCGCAGAAGCCATTGTTGAAGGAACGTTTGACGGGAATATCTTCACGGCGAAGACATTGTTGCTCAAATGTCCCAGCCGATACGATGACACCATCGAAGAGGTGACCGTCAATTCATATTAGCATCAAATTGACGACAATTTAGAAGGTAGGGGTGGATGTAGGTTCACCCTTGCCTGCGCATCACTCAACACTTGCCGACACTAATAAAAATATATTGATACCGGGCGGATGGATGTTGTCCGCCTAAGAGAGAGAATGGATGGTTTTATGCCAGCGATAGGATACACGGCTCAAGTGCTTGCGTTAATTTTGGCTGTCTACGCCATTGTTTTTGCCGTAATGGGCGCACGCAAGAATCGCCAAGACTTAATTTTAAGTGCAAAAAACGCCTCATTGGGCGTCACTGCACTGTTGACCATTGCCGTTTTGGCGATGGAATACCTGCTCATCACCCGACATTATCAAACCGAATATGTCTCCCAAGTAACCAATAGCGATGCCACCCTCTTTTTCCGGATGGCGGCGCTGTGGGGGTCGCAGAAGGGGTCGTTGCTGTTTTTCGGGTGGCTCATGTCAATCTTCACCGGCGCGATTTTGCTGAACAAATGGGGAGCGGTCAAAACGCTCATCCCGTATGTGATGGCAGTGATGAACCTCGTGCTCGTCTTCTTCATCGGGTTGGTGGTCACGGTTGCCAATCCTTTTCAACAACTGTCATTCTTTCCGATTGACGGTCAGGGGTTGAACCCCTTGCTCTACCACTGGGGAATGGTCATCCACCCGCCGATATTGTACATCGGATTTGTGGCGTTCATCGTGCCGTATTCGTTTGCGATGGCGGCACTCATCACCGGGCAGCGGGGTGATTTGTGGATGCGCACCACGCGCCGCTGGACGCTGGTCGCCTGGCTCTTCCTGAGCGCGGGCTTGCTGCTCGGCGGGCGCTGGGCGTATGACGTGCTCGGCTGGGGCGGTTACTGGGGCTGGGACCCGGTCGAAAATGCCGCCTTCATCCCGTGGCTGGTGGCAACACCGTTCCTCCATTCGGTTATCATTCAGGAAAATCGGGGGATGATGAAACGCTGGAATGTCGGGTTGATTATCCTCACTTTTGCGCTGGTGGTGGAGGGAACCTTCCTCACCCGTTCCGGCGTCATCGGCTCGGTGCATACCTTCTCGCAAAGCGCCATCGGACCGCTTTTCCTCGGCTTCATTGCCATCATGTTCATCGCCTCGCTGGTGTTGTTCGTCAACCGCTGGGAACTGCTGGAGAGCGAGGGCGAACTCGATTCGATGTTCTCGCGTGAATCGGCTTTTCTGCTGAACAACCTGCTGTTCATCAGCATCGCTTTCACAGTTTGGTGGGGGACACATTTCCCCATCATTTCCGAGGCGTTGACCGGCACAAAAATTGTGGTGGGTCCGCCGTTCTTCAAAAAAGCCGTCGGTCCGTTGTTCGCCGCCGTGGTGCTGTTGATGGGCGTTGCGCCATTGATGCCCTGGCGAAAAATCACCTCTCGCAAGCTGTTGCGGCAATTAATTGTGCCGGGCATTGTGGCGCTGGTGGTGGCGATTGCTTTGCCGTTGCTCACCGCCATCCACTATAAAGGCGCAATCATGACTCTGGCGTTCATCGCCTTCAGCGCCGCCGTGATGCTGATGGAATACTGGCGTGGCGTGAGCGCGCGTCGGCGGGCGCACGGCGAAAATCTCTTCACGGCGTTGATACATCTGGTGCGGCGGAATCGTCGCCGATATGGCGGGTATCTCATCCACATCGGCGTGTTGCTCGCCGCGTTGGGCATCGTCGGCATGGAATTTTATCAGGTGGAAACCCAGCAGAATGTCGCGCTGGGCGAGTCGTTCTCCATTTCGTCGCCCTTTACCGGCACATTTGAAATGACCTTCCGCGGATTGCAGCAAGCGCCCGGTAAACCCGGCGTGGAAAATACCGAAGGGCTGTTGGACGTGAGCCGCAACGGGGAATTCGTTGGAACCATCAAACCCTACCGCGAACTTTTCCTGCGCCAGCAGCAGCCGATGACCATTCCCGATGTGTATCGGGCGGGGATGACGGAACTATATGTCATCGTTGCCGGATGGGAACCGGACGGGCAGAGCGCCACCTTTAAAGCGTACATCAATCCCATGATCAATTGGTTGTGGTTTGGAGGTATTGTTTTTGCCATCGGCACCGTGGTTGCCGCGTGGCCCTCCGCCCAACCGGCTCGACGCACGTCACGTACGCGAATCAAAGAAAAGGTAGTCGAAACGTTATGAAAAAATATGTATTCCCTCTGATATTTATTTTTGTGGCAGCGATATTCGCGCTACAGGCAACGCCTACGGTGGCGCAGGAACCCACCGAACCGACGATGGATCAAGTCAATATGGTGGCTAAAAATCTGAACTGTCCCACCTGTAAAGGCTTGAATCTGGAAGATTGCCGCACGCAGACGTGCAGCCAATGGCGCGACCAAATTAAAGATTTGCTGGCACAGGGATACACCGAACAAGAAGTGTTGGATTGGTTTGTCGCTCGTTTCGGCGTTGAAGTATTGCAGGAGCCACCCCCCAAAGGGAACGGTCTGTTTGCGTGGTTGCTGCCGTTATTCGGATTTATAGTGGGCGTGGGGTGGCTGGTGTTCCTGATGCGTAAGTGGTCGGTACACAAAACACCCGAATCGTCCGCGATTGACCCGGAGGATAATATTGACGTTGAGTATTTGGAGAAAATAGAACAGGATTTAAAGGAATTCTAACCCTATGAGTGAAACAACAACTGCCACACCTGCCAAAAAGTCCGGCAAAATGCTGTGGCTTGTCTTGGGGCTTGCGTTATTGTTGGTGCTACTCTTCGTTTTTGCATGGGGATTGCAAAAACGGGAATCAACCCAACTGCAAGGCGCTCCCGCCCCCTCCTTCACCCTCACCTCTTTTGAAGGAGAAGAATATACCCTTGAAGGACTGCGCGGGACACCGCTGGTCATCAATTTCTGGGCAAGCTGGTGCGTGGAATGCTACAAAGAAGCGGCTTTGCTGGAACAAGCGTACAAAGATTATCAAGGCGAGGTTTTATTCCTCGGCGTTGATTATTTAGACACAGAAAAAGACGCATTAGCGTACATGGAACAATACGGCATCACATATCCCTCCGGACCCGATATCGAATCGCGCATAGCGAGGGATTACCGCATCACCGGCGTGCCTGAAACCTTCTTCATCAACAGTGAAGGGCAAATCATCCATGTTCAAATTGGACCCATTGAACGCCCGCAACTTTATCAATTGTTGGAGCGATTAACCAGTGGAGGCGCATCGTAATCATGGAAATTCTATTCTTTATTGTCATTGCGCTGATGATTGCCATCACCCTCTGGTGGGTTTTAAAACCCATCTTCTCGCCCCCGAATGAAACGGACAGCATTGCGCGGGCGGATGAGGAAGCTTTGCAGGAATTAACCGTCAAACGGGATGCCATCTATTCGGCGGTGAAAGACCTGGAACTGGATTTTGAAAGCGGTAAAATTTCCGAACAGGATTACCAACAGGCGCGACTGAAATTTTTGCAGCAAGTGGCGAACATCCTGAAGAAAATCGATGCTGTGTCCGGGTCACACAGCGCCCGTTTGGACAAACAGGTGGACGCATTGCTTGCCAAAGCATCCGAGGAATCGGTTGGCGCGGATATGAAAGCCGCCGTCCGCACGGAAATTGCCTTGGCGGCGCGTGACATCCCCGCGACCGCCGCGTCCGAATATCAATGTCCGGGCTGTGGACACAGCTACACCCCGGAAGATGCTTTCTGCACACACTGCGGTATGGCATTGAACGCCACATGTTCGGCGTGCGGGTCGCCCGTCGTCCCCGGCGATAAATTCTGCCCACAGTGTGGCGAAAAAATCTCGGCAGCGGAGGAGGTCGTATCATCATGAAAATCGCCCGTCGCCCATTTGCGCTGATGCTGGTGGTGACGCTGGTTTTGGCGGGATTTGCGCTGTTCATCCCCCAAGCCAATGCCGCCCCACCGAAACAACAACCCCCCGAAAAACTCTCGGCAGTGGACGGGGAAGCTGTGTTCACCCAAAATTGTGTGCCGTGCCACGGCAGCACCGGCAAAGGAGACGGTCCTACCGCCGCCTCCATTGATCAGGTTTTGCCCGATTTCACCAATCCGGCGACGTTGAATGCGCTGTCGCCGAGTGAAATTTTCACCGTGGTGAAAGAAGGGCGGATGGACAGAATGATGCCGCCGTGGAAAAACAAACTGAACGACCAGCAAATTTGGTCGGCAGTGGCGTATCTGCTCACCCTCAATGCGCCGGAAGACGTGATTCAATCCGGCGAGGCAGTCTTCTCCGCCGCGTGCGCCTCGTGCCACAATGCCGATGGCGTCTCCGCCGACGTGGATTTGACCGCCACCACCACTTGGGTTGATGTCAGCACCGATGCCTTGCTGACTTCCTTCGCGTCATCCGGCAACGTTCACCAGCCGGTTTTGCAGGAACAATCGCTGGCGGATGCGGATGTGGTTTCCGCGCTGGCGTATGCCCGCTCGTTGAGCATGGACTTGCCCGAGCCTGTCCCGACGGATGGCGTGTTGACCGGAAAAGTGGTGAATGCCACCACCGGCGAGCCGATGCCGAATTTGGGGCTGGTGCTGTATGTCCTGTCCAATGATGGCAACATTCTTGATACCATCACCGGCAGCAGTGCGGAAGATGGCTCCTATAAATTTGAAAACCTCCGGCGTGAACATACCGTCACCTTCGTGGTGGAAGCGGTCTACGAGGATATTCAATACTATTCGGATGAAACAGCCGTTTTCGTCCCGGACAGCAAAGAGACCACGCTGGACGTGAAAGTGTATGACACCACCGATGACCCCACGGTCATTTCGGCAACGACGCTGCACCGCCTGATAGCCTTTGTGCCCGGCGCTATCAGCATCACCGATATTTACGTCTACAAAAACAGCAGCGATAAAACGTTCATCGGCACGCCCGGCGCGGATGGCTTGCCCGAAACGGTGAAATTCGCCGTGCCCGCCGATGCGGAGAACATCTCGCTCCAATTTGATACCAGCCGCCAAATTGACGACACAACCTATGTCGAATCGCGTCCGGTCATCCCCGGCAAGCGGGATTATTCGGTGGCGGTGAGCTACAACATTCCCATCAACGGGCGGACGGCGGAAGTGAAAACCACGCTGATGGATGACATTCCCGTCATAAATCTGCTGATGGCGGGGCAGGGGGCGGAACTTTCCAGCCCGCAATTACAGCGTGAGCAAGACCGCACCATCCAGGGACAAACCTACCAGCAATTTTCCGGCTCAAATCTGCCCGCCGGAAAAGAACTGCGGATGACCTTCAAAGGGCTGAACAAACTTGATTTCAGCAATACGGGCGTAGCGGCTGCCGGCGGGGCAATCTCTGCCGGACCGAGCCAGCAGACGTTGATGTACGGCATTTTGGCGCTGGGCGTGCTGGTCATCGGCTTTGTTGTCTTTGTGGCGAACCATTCGCAACCCGCATTGGCAACGGCGGAAACATTGGCGGCACAACAGGAACGTTTGGTGGTGCTGTTGAATGAGCTGGATCTGATGCACGAAGATGGCGATATTGACCATACCACTTATCGGCAACTGCGGGCGCAGTACCGGGAAGCATTGAAAGGCGTGTTGGCACAAACGCATGATTAAAGTTCGGAATCTTGTAAAAGCATTTGGCAGCCGGGTTGTGTTGCGCAACATCAGCTTTGACGTTGCGCCGGGCGATTTTGTGACCCTGCTCGGTGTGAATGGCGCGGGCAAAACCACGCTGATGAGCATAGTTTCCACCCTCAGTAAACCCACCGGCGGGAAAATCTTCATCGGCGATATGGATACCGAGACCCACGCCGCGTTCATTCGGCGATATATCGGGCTGGTGTCGCACAAAACGCTATTGTACGATGACCTGAGCGGCGAGCAGAATCTGCGTTTTTACGCGCGCATGTATGACATTGAAAACCCGGCGGCGCGGATTGAAACCGTGTTGCGGCAAGTGGGCTTGTGGGGGCGGCAGAATGACCCCGTTCGCACCTACTCTCGCGGGATGCAGCAACGGCTGGCTATTGCCCGCGCCATCCTGCACAATCCGCCCATCCTGTTGCTGGATGAACCCGACACCGGGCTTGACCAAGGGGCAACATCCATGTTGGGCGATGTGCTGGCGGCAGTGGGCACGGCGCAGCGCACGGTGTTGATGACCACACACAATTTGGAGCGCGGGCTTTCGCTGGGCAGCCGGATATTGATGCTGGCAAACGGAAAAATCGCCGTGGATGCGCCGAAAGAAGACGTGTCTCTCGAAGAACTATCACAATACTACTATAATTAGCGGGCTGCCATGACAAATCAATCGAACATTCAAACTACTGCCCAAAGCGATATTGTCACCATTTCCCAACGTGCCCCGCAAGTGATGTACATGCGCAAAGTGCTGGCAATTGTGGGGAAAGATATTGCGGCGGAATTGCGCACCAAAGAAATGCTCAGCGCGATGTCAGTCTTTTCGTTGCTGGTGATTTTCATTTTCAACTTCGCTTTCGACCTCCGCGCCGACAACGCCAACACCCTCGCGCCCGGCGTGCTGTGGGTTGCCATCGCCTTCGCCGGTATGCTGGGGTTGGGGCGCAGCTTCATCACCGAGCGCGACCGTGGCTCGCTGGAAGGGCTGTTGCTCGCCCCGGTAGACCGCAGCGCCATCTATTTGGGGAAACTGCTGGGCAACATCCTGTTCATCTCCGTGGTTGAAGTGGGCATTCTCCCCCTGTTCATCGTATTTTTCAACCAGCCCCTTTCCGTGGTTCCCGCGCTCATCGGCGTGATTATTCTGGGAACCATCGGCTTTGCCGGTGTGGGGACGCTCTTTTCGGCAATGGTCATTCACACCCGCGCCCGCGATGTTCTGCTGCCGATTATGCTCTTCCCGGTGGTTGTGCCGGTGCTGCTCTCGGCGGTGCGGATTACGGCGGGCATTTTAGACCAACTCCCCCTCGCGGATGTTCAAAGCTGGTTGAGTCTGTTAATCGCATTTGACCTGATTTTTATGGCTGTATCATTCATGATGTTTGAATATATTGTGGAGGAATAATCGCATATGGTTTCAGAAACCACAGTGACAACAAAAACCGGCAGTGATAAATGGGGCATACTCCTCAACTCTCTGAGTGCGGTGCTGATACTGACCGGGTTGTATCTGGCATTTGTATTCGCCCCCCCCGCAACAAACCTGAAAGCGCCCGCCGAGCAGCTCGCCCAGCGTATCATGTACTTTCACGTTGGTTCGGCATGGGTGGGCTTCTTCGCCTTTTTCGTCACCTTTGTCGCGGGGATAATCTACCTTGTCAAGCGGACTTTTGTGTGGGATAATCTGGCAAATTCCAGCGTGGAAATCGGTTTGACTTTTATGACGATGGTTTTGGTGACCGGCTCAATCTGGGGCAAACCGACATGGAACACCTGGTGGACGTGGAGTCCCCGGCTCACCATCAGCGCCATCGGCTGGCTGATGTATATCGGGTATCTGATGCTCCGTTCCGCCATTGACAACCCCGCGCGCCGCGCGCGGTTCGCGTCCGTGTACGGCATCATCGCGTTTCTTTCCGTGCCCATCAACTTCATGGCAATTCGCTGGTGGCGGGACATCCACCCCGCAGTGGTGGGTCCCAGCGCAAATGCGGGGCAGGGCGGCTTCAACATGAGCGACCGCATGACCTTCACCCTGGTTTTCTGTGTGATTGCGTTCACCGTATTTTTTGCCACATTGCTGTACCATCGGATGCGCCTGGGCAAAACCGAACACGAAGTTGAATCACTCAAACAACAAATTCTGTATCAATAGGAGACTATCATGGCAGATTTAATTTATTTGATGCTGGCATACGCCGCATTCTGGGTTTTGAGCTTTGCGCTGATTTTCAGTATTTTTTCCCGTCAGAAAAAATTGGACAAAGAAGTGGCGTTGCTGAAACAACTCGTCAACGATAATTCGCAATAGGTTTGGAGAATACGGTTTGTCTTTACAGAGATATTGATTCTTTGGGATTTCAGAGGGTTGTGGCAAAAAAAACTGCCACACGTTCCGTTCAACCCCTTCAATCCTGAGGAGCCAATACATTTGGGGTTGTTTGTAGAAACAATTTATCTGCAAGGAGAAACCATGATAAAAAACGTTTTGTTTTCCGGTATCTTTGTTTTACTGATGGCGGTGGCGTGTACCGGGCAAGCCACAAACCAACCGCCGGCACAAGTCAAATCCTCGCAAACCCTGACCGTTTACCGGTCTCCGACGTGAGGTTGTTGCGGGGGATGGATTTCGTACATGGAACAGAACGGATACACGGTCAATGTGAAGAATGTTGAAAACATGGCAACCGTGAAAACCCGTTTCAACGTTCCATCGAAACTCTACTCTTGCCACACAGTCATCGTTGATGGCTACATTCTTGAGGGACATGTACCGGCGGCTGATGTCGCGCGATTGTTGACGGAACGACCTGATGATATAATCGGCTTGGCTGTACCCGGTATGCCGGTTGGGTCACCCGGGATGACGGTTGAGGGCGTTGAACCACAAGCATACAATGTGATTGCCTTCGACAGTTCCGGCAAAACTGAAATATTCAGCAGCTATCCATAGCAGCGGGGAGCCGGAGAAGTTAGTATATTTGCCATTGTTTGAAACGTCGAAAATTTGTCAATTGTGATTGCATCGCGTGTGCCTGAACCTTGAAAACGTATGGCGCATTACAGATGCCGCACCGCAATGACGATATACTGAAAAAGTATCGTCAGACATGTAAACTCTGTAAATAAGGAAAAATATATGCCTCCCGAAAATATTACCATTACTTTGGCGTTTGCCGCCGGATTTCTTTCATTCATCTCTCCGTGTGTATTGCCGCTGGTTCCCGTGTATTTGGGCTATTTAACCGGCTCCACGGTGGGTAGTGAAGATGACAGCGTGAATCGCCGAGTGGTTTTTGGACACGCCCTGATGTTCATCGTTGGCTTCACGCTGGTCTTTGTTGTGGTCTTCGGTGCACCCTTTGGCTTGCTGGGAACTTTCTTGCGCGGTACATTCTCCAGCATTCTGGTGAAGGTCGGTGGCGCATTCCTCATTTTATTCGGGTTGCATATGGGCGGCGTTTTCCGTTATTTGGCAAATAAAATAGGTGAACCCGTCAGCACGCTCAACTACAAACTGGATATGCTCATTCTGCCGGAACGCCGCATGCACACAGATGTGGGGCAAAGCCCCAGCTATTCCCGTTCGGTGTTTGTGGGGATGACCTTCGCCGCCGGATGGACACCCTGCATCGGTCCGTTGCTGGGTGCAATTCTGACCATCGCCGCCAGCGGGCAGGATTTTGGGCAAGCCATTCTGATGCTCTTCGTCTATTCGATGGGCTTGGCTATCCCGTTCCTGTTGACGGCACTGCTGCTCACCTCGGCGACGGGCTTCCTGCGCCAACTGAACCGGCACGCGCATGTGATTGAAGTGGTCAGCGCGATTTTTCTGGTTGTCGTCGGCGTGTTGCTGGTCACCGACCAATTCACCGCGCTCTTCAACTCTACTTTCAGCAGTTTTGCCCCGGAATGGTTGATTGAACGATTATAATTACCGAGATTGGCTCCGAACACCCGGAACACATCGTTCCGGGTGTTTTTTTATTCCCGCTTTGGCGGTTTTTGGCATTTTTCCAACCTTGAATTATCATAACCTGCACCGGCGCAACGCTGCGCAATTCAATGATAGGATTATTCGTGTCCATTAAAATTTTGCCGCAAACCGTCGCCGATAAAATTGCTGCGGGCGAAGTTGTTGAACGCCCCGCATCGGTGGTGAAGGAATTAATTGAAAACGCTATTGATGCCCATGCCACCACCATTCGTGTGGAAATCAGCAAGGGTGGCAAACAACGCATCAAAATCGCCGATGACGGCTCCGGCATCCCCGCCGATGATGTCCCGTTGGCGTTCCGCCGCCACGCCACCAGTAAACTTTCCACCATTGAAGAATTGTTTCAAGTGCGCACGCTCGGCTTTCGCGGCGAGGCGCTCGCTTCCATCGCGGCGGTATCGCAGTTGACTATGACCACCCGCCCCGCCGACCACACGAGCGGCACGCAAATCCGCATCGAGGGGGGCGTGCAGCAATCGCTCTCGCCGGTGGGCGCACCCGCCGGAACGGTCATCACGGTGGACAACCTTTTTTTCAATGTCCCGGCGCGGTTGAAATTCCTGAAGGCGGACGCCACAGAGACGGGACACATTTTTCGGATTGTGAGCCATTATGCGATGGCGTATCCTGAAATTCGATTCTCGCTGCACAGCAACGGGCGGCAGGTTTTTCAGACCGCCGGAAATGGCGAGATGTTCGATGTGCTGGTCTCCGTGTGGAAGCTCGATACTGCGCGGCAGATGGTTCCCGTGCATGCCGAATCGGAGACGGGGATTGCGGTGGACGGTTATGTGGGCACACCCGCTCTGCATCGGGGACAGCGCGACCAGCTCATCTTTTTTGTGAATCGCCGTTCAATTCAAGACCGCTCGCTGGCGCACGCGGTGGCGCAGGCGTATCATACCTTTCTGCCCATCGGACGGCATCCGGTGGCGGTGCTGAATATTTCACTCCCGCCGGAAGAGGTGGATGTGAATGTGCATCCCACCAAAGCGGAGGTGAAGTTTCGGCAGCCCGGCGCGGTCTTTTCGGCGGTACAGCGTCCGGTGCGAGCGGCGGTGCTGGCGGACGCGCCGTTGGTGCGCGCGGCGAAAACCGTCGGGGAGGGGAGCGGGTCGGCGTGGCAGGGAAACCACACCGGCGAGCATTTCCCCGCCTCGCCCCATAGTGGTGCGTCAGCCGGTCGGTTTGGGTTTGAGATGCAGCGCACCCTGCCCACGGATGATCCCTTCCCCATAAATGAGGCGGAAAACAGCCTGCCGCCATTGCGCGTGGTGGGGCAAATCCGGCAAATGTACATCATCACTGAGGGACCGGACGGGCTGTATTTGATTGACCAGCACGCGGCGCACGAGCGGGTTTTGTATGAAAAGATGATGGCGCAACATGCCACTGCCGCCGTGGCGCGTCAACAGCTTCTTTCGCCGGAATTGCTGGAACTGACGCCCGGTCAGGCGGCAATTGTGGCGGCGGAATTGGAGGCGCTGAACGCGGTGGGTTTTTCGCTGGAGCCGTTCGGCGGGACGAGCTATCGGTTGCTTGCCGTGCCCGAAATTCTGGCGAAAGCGGATCCGACCGCCGCTTTTTTGGATATTGTGGGTGAAATGGCGGAAGGTGCGGTGCCGCTGGCGAAGGAAACGCACGAGCGTATTGCGTTGATTGTGTGCAAACGCGCCGCCATCAAAGGAGGACAAACGCTTTCAACGGAGGAGATGCTGGCATTAATTCGGTCACTGGAGCAAAGCCAAAATCCGCGCACGTGCCCGCACGGACGCCCCACGATGATCCATATGTCGGCATACCAGTTGGCACGGGAATTTGGCAGACACTAAAGGGAATGCGAGAAGGAACAAACAGCGGATGAAATTTAGTTTTCGGTTGTCAGCCGACGGTTGACGATTGACCACTATTTTCAGAGGAGATGACGCGATGAAAGTACCGAAGCAGGAAGTTTTTTTGGGAAATTACGATCTGGCGGTGGAAGCTCGCCTGAACACTTGGGCAGAGGAGAACGTCGGGCGGCGTATTTGGGACAGGGATGGCACGGTGTGGGTTCCCAACCCCGCTGATGCCGCCAATATGCCGGACCTCACGGACAGATTGGGCTGGTTGACCATTCCGCAGGAGATGCGCGCGGAAGTTGCCGCCCTGAGCGCCTTTGCCAAAGAGGTGCGCGATGCGGGTTTCAGAGAGGTGGTACTGCTCGGTATGGGGGGGAGCAGTCTCGCGCCGGAAGTGATGATGTCCATTTTCGGGAATGCGCCCGGTTATCCGTCGCTGTCGGTGCTGGACAGCACCAATCCGGAAGCCGTGCAGGCGCTCGCGGCGCGGCTGGATGTGGCGCAGACCCTCTTTTTGGTGTCCAGCAAATCCGGCGGCACGGTGGAAACCCTTTCTTTCTTCAAATATTTTTACGCCGCCGTCGAAGCGGTCAAAGAAAATCCCGGCGAAAATTTCGTTGCCATCACCGACCCCGGCTCAAAATTGCAAACGCTGGCGGAAGAAAAGGGCTTCCGGCGCATCTTTTCATCGCCCCCCACCGTGGGCGGGCGGTATTCCGCGCTGACCTATTTCGGGCTGGTGCCGGTGGCGCTGATTGGCGTCAATTTGGATGCCCTGCTGAAACATGCCATGACGATGGTGGATGCCTGCGGCGAAAATGTCTCGCCGTTGCGCAACCCCGCGCTCATTCTGGGGGCATCGGTGGGGGAATTGGCGCTCGCCGGGCGCGATAAACTCACCTTTTTCGCGTCGCCGTCCGTCGCCCCGTTTGCGGTTTGGGTGGAGCAGTTGGTGGCGGAGAGTACCGGCAAGCGGAAAACAGGCGTAGTGCCGGTGGTGAATGAGCCGCTCGGCAGTCCGGAGCAGTACGGCAACGACCGGGTTTTCGTCTACACCCGTCTGGAAAATGACGACAACGATTTGCTGGATAAAACCGTTGAGGATTTGAAACTGTCCGGGCATCCGGTCATTGAAATCACCCTGAAAGATAAACACGATGTGGCGCAGGAATTCTTCCGCTGGGAAATGGCGACCGCCGCGGCGGGGAGTGTGCTGTCCATCAACCCGTTTGACCAGCCCAACGTGGAAGAAGCGAAGCAGATTGCCCGCGCGCTGATGACGGAATATCAGCAATCGGGGCAGATTCCGGTGGATACCCCCGCCTTCCGCGCCGAGGGTATCGCCGTGTTTGGGGAAACTTCCGCTGCCACCCCCGCCGACGCGCTGGCGCAGTTTGAGACGCTGGCGTCGCCCGGACATTACATCGCCATTATGGCGTATGTGCCGCCCAGCACCGCAATGGATAACGCGCTGCTGGCGTTGCAGAAAAACTTGCGCAACAAACTCGGCGTGGCGGTGACGGTGGGGTACGGTCCCCGCTTTTTGCACTCCACCGGGCAGTTGCACAAAGGCGGCGGCAACAAAGGGCTATTTTTGCAGATAACCCACCAACCGGCGGAAGATGTCGCCATTCCCGGCGAGCCGTACACCTTTGGGGTCTTGATTGCGGCGCAGGCGCAGGGGGCTTATCAGGCTTTGCTCACCGGAAATCGCCGGGTAATGCGCTATCATTTTGAAACTGCGGAGCGCGCAGGGGGGACGCTGATTGCGTCAACTGG
>CAZMXX010000048.1:0-15743 GCA_964570315.1 uncultured Anaerolineaceae bacterium
ATTGTACCCCTCGCTCAACCGGCGCGAAAAAGGGATGGCACAGCCACAACCCTTCGTCGCCGCATTGCCCGCCATTTCCGCCGACAATTTGACGCTGACCTACACCCTGAAGCTGACCACCGTCACCCCCGCCGATGTGCGGGCGAGCATCGAAACGGCGATTCTGCCGGAACTGGATGATGTGCGCGCGGTGGAAATTGTGGATGCCCGCACCGTGCGCATCACCCTGACCGAACCGAATTGCACGGCGGCGGACGCGCTGGGCACACTGCCCCTGCTGCCCCAAACGCAGGTTGAGGGAGACAATCCCGCCGGATTGGCGTGGGATGCCGCGACACAAACGCTGACCCTGCCCGATGCCTCCGGCGCGGGGGAACTGACCCTGCGCTTTTTCACCGATTCAGCCGCCGCACAAGCGGCACTTTCGGCGGGGGAAATTGACGCCATCGAACCGCCGTCGCTCATCGCCCCGACCCCGCGCCTGATTTTTGTGCCGTTCAACAATCTGCAACCGCCATTTGACGACCCCGCCGTGCGCCGCGCGCTCAGTTTGGTGGTGGATAGGGTATCGCTGGCGCGAAACTATTTGGGCGGCACAGCGGCTGCATCCGGCATCCTCGTCGAGGGAGAAAATACGCCCCCCGCCTTCGACCCCGACGCGGCGCGGAATGCGCTCGATGCGGCGGGCATCACCGACCGGGACGGCGACGGCTGGCGCGAATTGCCCGGCGAATCGCAGGCGTGGCAAGTTTCAATTGAAGTGGACGTGAATCGGGAGGATTTGCAGCCGGTGGCGTTTTGGCTGGCGGAATATTACCGGCAAATCGGGGTGCGGGCGCGCGTGGAAACCATGCCCTTTTCCACCCTGATTGACGATTTGCTGACCCGTGATTATCAGGTAGCGGTGTACGATTGGCGGGTGGATGTTTCGGCGGTGCGGGCGCGCTGGCACAGCGACAGCATTGATGCCGAATTCGGGCAGAATATCACCGGCTACCGCAATCCGCAGGTAGACGCGCTGATTGACGCGCTCGACACCGTGCCGCGCTGCGATGTTTCGGCGCGGGCGGAAATTATGCAACAAATCAACCAACTGCTGGCAGATGACCGTCCGGCGGATTTTCTTTCAATTATCAATGAGTGATGAACACTGAACAAAGGATACAATCGCATTTGTTCAGTGTTCAGTGTTCAGTGTTCATTGTTCAGTGTTAATTGCCACTTGCTTCCGTTCCAATCGCGCCAGCCGGTGTTCCCACGCCGCGATGGTCTCCTCGGTGCGCCAATCGGCGGGGTGGGCATTGAGTATTTTCAGGGCGTATTCTGTACACGTGCGCGCCTTTTCAAAATCTTTCCGCCGCCATTCATAAAATTTCGCCAATTCTTCCAGCGCGAGCAGGTTATCTTCCGCCGCGACCAATGTCTGCCACAGCGATTCCGCTTCCGCCCCCCTGCCCCGACGTTTCAGCAAAAAAGCCAGCGCCGTCATCGCCCGCCGCCGCAGTTCCGGCGCGAGCGCATCATCTTTCAGCGCGGCATGGAGCGCAGTTTCCGCCGCGTCGTGCCTGCCCAGCGCAAGCTGCCACATCCCCACCGCCGCCAAATCGGCGGGGTGCAACGGCTCAATGGTATCGGTATGATGGGGATATGCCGCCATCTGCCCCAACACCGCCGCCAGCGCCGCCATGCTCACAATATCCATTTCGTTGTGATAAAAAATGCCCGCCATCGGGCGCGCGTCGTTGTCCACCAAATATTTTCGGTACAGGGTGGGAATGAAATAGCCGGGCACATCGGCATGGGTACGGGTAACGCCGAGCACCTCGGTTTCCAGCGTGGCGAGTTTGCAATTTTCGAGCCGGTGTCGCCACACCCGCCGCGACGGGTGAAGCAGGTCGAGATGGGGCGCGTCATCGAACAAATCCACAAACAGGCGCGCCAGCGTGAAACGATTCTCCAGCATCGGCACATCGAAGGTTTTGCCGTTGAAGCTGGCGGCGGCGCGAAAATTCCCGCACAACTCGTGCAAATCCGCCAGCAACGCCGTCTCTTCATCGAAATCGCGCATGAAAACCTGCCGCACCACAAAATCATCTCCATCCACAAAACCCACCCCGATGAGAAACGCCACCGTGCCCGCCGCAATTTCCAGCCCCGTCGTTTCGGTATCAAAAAAGAGGACATCACGCCACGAAAGGTCGTGCCAGCGGTCATCGCCGGTGATGGCGGCGACGGTCTCCATCGGCACGTCCAGCAAGGTTTGCAGAGGGAAATTGCCGTATTTTGCGCCCAACGGGTAGCGCACATCCACCCGGAAATACTGCCCGTGCGCGTTTTCCACCACCACGCCCGGCACCACCGCCTCGATGGGAGCAGCGTGCAGCAAATCATCCCGATAATTTAAAAAGTGAAGGGGAACCGGCTCGGTGTCGGGAGCGGGTTCGGTGGGGCGGGGTTTGAGCGGCGGCATCGCAATGTGCCGCGTTCCTTTGCGCACACCGATGCGCTTCAATTGCGCCAGTCGTTTTTGGCGGGATAAAGCGTGTTTGTCATTCGTCATTCGTCATTCGTCATTTGTGAAAGCGAGAAAGTGCGCCGGTGTGAAAGTGAGACTTGCCACCCTGCAACTTTGACCCTTGAACTAAAAACTGACAACTGAACACCGAATGCTATTCGATTCTCGGTTGCAGCCAATCCCAAATGTCGTTCAGCACTTTTTCTTTTTCCGGCTCATTCAGAATTTCATGGAAAAAGCCCGGATATTCGATGAATTTTTTGTCCACGATACCGGCATTCGCCACAAAATCGCGCGTGCTGGAGGGGTCAACGATGGGGTCATCCGCGCCGTGGAGCGCCAGCACCGGCACGGCGAGCGTCGGCGCATTTGCCAACGCCTGTTGTCCGGCGGCGGTGAATTCGGTGTACCAGCGCGCCGAAACTTTGTCGTGTACCAGCGGGTCGGCGATGTATGCCTGCACGTTGGCGGCATCATGGTTCAGCCCGGCGGGGTCGATGCCGTTGGGGATGCTCAATTTGGGCATGATGTTCGACATCACATTCCCCAGCGTCACTTTCCAGCCGGGAACTTTCATCCGGGTGCGCAAACCGGGACCGGAGGCAATCACACCATCCACCGCGTCCGGGTATTTCAGCGCGAAGGTGAGCACGATTGCGCCCCCCATGCTGTGCCCCAACAGAAACGTTTTTTCGGTGGGGGTGGTTTTTCGGGCGTAATCCAGCAGCGCCGAAACATCATCCAAATATTGCCGAAAGGTGTCAATATGCCCGCGCTGCCCGCCACTGCGCCCGTGTCCGCGCAAATCAAGGGCATACACGGCGAATTTTCGCGCCACGAAATATTGCGCCACATGCTCGTAGCGGTCGCTATATTCCCCCAAACCATGCACAATCGCCAGCGTGGCGATGGGGGTTTCGGCGGGCAACCACGATTGCACAAACAATTCCGTGCTATCGGCACTGCGGATGGTGGTATTCATTTTTTCCCTCCTGTGGATTGCATCATTCTTCCAATTCTTCCAAGCCGACTGCCATCAAATACCCTCTGGCGCGTTCGGTTTTGGGATAGCGGTTGACCAACTGCCAAAATTTTGCGCCGTGATTGGCTTCCATCAGATGCGCCAATTCATGCACGATGACATAATCGCGCACAAAGGGGGGCATTTCGTTCAGCCGGTGCGAAATGCGAATAGTGCCGTTGGCGGGGGTGCAACTGCCCACCCGCCGGTTCTGATTCGTCACCCAGCGGATGGACTGCCATTTGAGTTTGCCCCCGAAATAGCGACGATTCAACGCCTGTGCGCGCCGCTGCAACAGGGCATCATCCAGCGATTTTTTCGCTTCCTGCTTCATCACCCGCTGTTTGAGCCGTTCAACCAGCGGTTGCAACTCAACATCACCCAGCTGAGCGGGGGCACGCACCACCAGTACGCCATCCACCAAACGGGCGCTGACGGTTTTGACCCGTTTCTTGCTGCGAATTATTTTGACATCCATATGAAAAGAGTAGCACAACCGGTCTGGGAAAGCAAACGTTTTGAAAAATCGGGGAAATAAAAAAGCCCCGGCTGGCGGGTTGGGGGGGTAGCCGGGGCAACATGCCGTCGGGGGTATTGGGGGTACCGACGGCACGAGGTGACTATAGCATGGTTGCCCGATTTTTGCAAAATTTCAATGTCCGGGAATTATCCCTTCCCGCCGACAGACACGTGCGCCAGTTCTTCAAGCGTTTCATCAAATTCCTGAAACAGGGTCAACGTTTGCCCCAACGCCTGATGGATGGTGCTTTGGTAAGTTTGATAATCGTCAATGGTTTGCGGACTGAGCTGGTTCAGCATTTCCAGCGCGTCATTGTACCATTGCAGCGCCACTTTCGGCGCAAACATGCGCACGGCTTGCTCGGCGGCAGAAATGGCGAAGGGAATCGCTTTTTCGGGCAAGTCCGCTTCTTTGTAATGATGCGCCAACTGCGGAATTTTGTTGGGCGCGTCGAGTGTGCGTTCCAGCACGGCGGCAATTTGACGGTGCAACAGATGCCGCCGCGCCGCGCCGATATCGGCATACAGCACCAACTGTATCTCCGAATGCCGGTGGGCAAAAACGCCCGCTTGCGGCGTTTCAAAAATCAACTCGCCCGCCAAAGCATCATCCAATTCCGATAAAATTTCTTCTGCCACCAAACCGCTCACCGTCTGCAAATCGGTCAGCCGGAAATGCTTGCCCCACACCGCCGATTGCCGGAGCAGCGTTTGCGCATCGGGGTTCAAATGGTGCAACCGTCGCCAAATGGTTTCCCGCGCCGTTTGCGGCAGACGCACCGCCCCAATATCGGCGAATTGCCACGCGCCGCCCTGCCACAAAACTTTGCCGTCATCTGTCAGCGCCCGCGCTAATTCCTCCAAAAATAATGGATTGCCCGCCGTGTGTTTGTGCAGCGTTTTCACCCATTTTGCCGGAACGTCATCCCCCCAAACGCCGGTGAGGATTTTGCGCGTGTGCGTCCGCGAAAACCCCTTCAGCGTGATTTGATGGGGCGCAATGGCGGCGGTGGCGAGCCGTTCAAAGAATTTTCGGGCGGGATGTTCGGCAGAAAGCGCCGCATCATCCACGGTGGCGACAATCAACGCACGCAATTCACCCCGATGCCGCACCAGATGGTACAGCATATCGAGCGTCGCCCGGTCTGCCCGGTGGATATTTTCCAGCACAATCACCCACGGCTGTTGCCGCGTTTCCGTGGCGAACACCTCCAGCACGCCGGTCAAAAATCGGCGCACTTCCGCCGGGGTTGGCTGCACCGGAGATGCCGGGGGATGATGAGCCGCCCAGACCGGCATCAGGGGGACAATCGCCGAATATTTCGCCGCCGCATCATCGGTGGTGATTTTTTGGCGGGCGAAATACGCCGTCAGAATTTCGGTGATGGGGGCGTAGGGCAAATCAACATCAAGATTGGCGGCATTACCGACAAAAAAGAAGGGGTGCGCAATCTTCTCGGCGAATTGCTGGATGAGCGTCGATTTCCCGCTGCCCGCCTCCCCGGAAATCACCACAAATTGCCCGCCGGACGCCTGCGCCGATTTCCACCATCCGGACAGTTGGTTGAGCGGCGTTTTCCGCAAAACAGGCGTGCCGGGCATGGGGAACAATTGCGTGCGGTGCAAATTGAGGCTGTGCAAAACGCCCATCACCTGCCGCACCGACTGATACCGCGCGTCGGGGTCTTTTGCCAGCAATTTGAGCACCACATGCTCCAGCACGGGCGACAGGTCGGGATTCAAATTGCGCAGCGGCACGGGCGACAGCTTCAGATGTCCGCGCATAATTTCATGGTCAGAGCCGGTGAAGGGCAGGCAGCCGGTGAAAAGCCGGTACATCAGCACGCCCAGCGCGTACAAATCGGTGCGATGGTCAATCGTCGCGCCCTGAATTTGTTCGGGGGCAAGATACGACGGGCTTAACAACAGAAGTGGCGCGCTGAGAAGATTTCGCCCTTCATCCAACCGCCCCAACCCAAACCCGCTCACCCGCGCGCGCCCCTCGGCGAGGAAGATATTCTGCGGTTTCAAATCGCCATGCACAATGTTGACGCTGTGCGCGTGCGCCAGCGCAGTGACAATTTGGAACACCCACTGCATCGCTTGCTCCGTCGCCACCGGCTTCGGCGATTCATCCAAACGGTGTTGCAGCGGGTCGCCGGTTTCAAACTCTTCCACCAAAAAGGCGTATTTCTCGGTTTGGATGCAATCGAGCACGCCGGTGATATTCGGGTGCGACAGCGACACCAGCGGGCGCGCCGTGCGGATGAATTTCTCGGTGGTTTCCGCGCTGAAAAAGGGCGACAGAATTTTCAGCGCGACGGTTTTGCCGGTGTGCATGTCCGTGGCTTTCACCGCAATGCCCAACGGACTTTCGCCCATCTTCCGCTCGATACGGTAACGGTCGTTGATGAGTTGACCGGGCAAATTCAACGCCTCTCTGGTTTGCACCGCCACCAGCGCCGCTTCGATGGACGGGTAGATGGCAAAAATGCTCTGATACCCGCTCAGTTTGATGATTTCGCGGGTGCTGCGCGATGGATTCGCCAGCACAATCTGATTGCCGCCCTGCTTGCGGTGCAGGGTGAGCAACGCCTTCAACCCCGCCACCGACAGCGTTTCAATTTGCGACAAATCAATGATGGGCGTGGAATGCGTCCCCTGCGCCGAAAGCTGCTGCAATTTCTTTTCAAGCTGGTCAACACTCTGCTGGCTGAACATGCTGGAAGGGGTCAACACGGCGGCATCCGTTTCGGAGACCATCTGCATTTCCACCAAACCCGGCGGCGCCAAATCAATGGTCAGCCCCTCATACGCCACAATAATTTTACAGGGCGATTGCGCACTATCCTGCGCCTGATACACCTCGGCGGTTTTTTGAATCTGCATCAAATCCGCATCGGAATAAGTGGGGTCATGATGGAACAACAGCAGGCGTTTCACCCCGGCGGCGCGCGCCAAATCCACGCCAATCATCGCCGAGCTATGTCCCCAGTCCACCTTCTGCCACGCCTCTTTGAGGGTGTATTGCGCGTCAAACAACAGCAAATCGGCATCTTTGAAAAATTGCAGATACGGCTGAATGCTGGCGCTATCGAGATTTTTGTATTCGGCATCGCTGGCGAAAACAAAGGTGCTGTATTTATCTTCAAAACGGTAGCTGTATGCCACCCCCGGATGAGCGTTGGGGATGGTGTTGATACGCAACGGACCCACAGTGAACGGCACACCAACCTCCACCTGAATGAATTCCCGTTCCGCCCGCATATAATCCAAAGAAACGGGGAAGGTCAACGGGCGCTGCTGGTCAACCAATGCCGTGTGTACATCGTGAATGCTGTAAAAATTGATTTTGTTGCCGGGGATGAACGCGGGCGCGAAAAACGGAAATCCTTGAATGTGGTCCCAATGGGGATGGCTGAAGAAAATGTGGATGACACCTTCCCCACGCCCGCAGGGACCCTTCATCAGCGCCAAGCCCAACTCGCGGATGCCCGAACCGGCATCCATAATGAAAAATTCACGCCCGGCGTCAATTTCCACGCAGGCGGTATTGCCGCCCGCCGTGCCGCGCATCAACGGCGGCAGCGATTGGACATATGCATGGACTGCCGCTTCATCGGTGGTATCAATGGGCGGCATCTGCAAAATTGCCCGGGTGATTTTGTCTTCTATGGCATCAGGCTTTAAGGGAGAGGGGATGGATCCGCGCGCCCCCCAAATTCGTATTTTCATATTGATAGCGTCTTGGCTAATCTCCGGTTGGCTTCATTAAATTGTAGCATGACTTCAGGCATAACTCAACGGGATTTTGGGGTGATGATTGCTTCACCGCAGTTGAGCGACTTTCTCCATGAAGGCTCGCACGCGCGCCGCGTCCAACGGGCTGCTCCAGCGCCCATCGGTTTTGAAGGTTGAACCGACAATCAGCGCATCGGCGACAGGTAAAAAGCGGTGAACATTCTCCACCGTAATGCCCGACCCCACCAGCACGGGAATTTCCACGGCGGCTTGCACCTGCGTCACATCCGCCACCTCGGCGGGAAGCCCGGTTGCCGCGCCGGTGACAATCACCCCGTCACTGAGGAAGAATTCGGCGGCGTGGGCGGTTTCCGCCAGCGACACATCGGCGGTGAGGGCGTGCGCGCTGTGCTTCTTTTTTATATCGGTGAGAATCAAAATATCTTTAGCCTCAATTTGGCGGCGATAGCGCAACAATTCGCCCGCATCAGCGTTGATGATGCCTTCATCGGCGGTATGGGCGAAGACAAACCCTTCCGCGCGAATGAAATCGAGCTGCGCCGCCAGCGCCACCGCCAGCGCGGCATCATTCGCCCCGGCTAGAATCTGAATGCCGCAGCGCAAGCCGGATGTTTGTTTCACCGCCTGCCCCACCACCGTCATCGCCGCCACAATCTCCGGTCCCACTCGCCGGTTCAGGTAGGGGATATCGTGCATGTTTTCAATTGCCAGCATGTCGATGCCCGCCGCCGTATAAATTTCCGCTTCCGCCACGGCTTTGTCCACCACCTGCGCCAGCGACCCGCCATAGTTCGGCGTGCCGGGCAACGCTCCCACATGAATCATCCCGATGATGGCTTTACTGTTCTTCAGAAAATTTTGCATGTTTTGGCTCCTGTTTTCGCAAAGTCCGACGTTTATCCTACGATTACCATACGATAATCGTCAATGTTTGGGGAGAATTCAGTTTTTTTATCCACTGCTATCCACAAATTAACAGAGGTTATCCACAGGTTTTTGCATTTTTACGCTTTTTTTACTAAAATGGTTGCATTAATTCTCACATAACCCTCATCTCATTATATGGAAACGACCTTTAAAGTCATATAGGCATATTCGCTTAAGAGATTTTGCGCAGATTTCGGGCTATGTTATAATCGCACGCTATGACAACACATACGCAAGTAAAACAAACTTCAGATTATCAACTCCCTTCATCCTTCTCCAGATATATCAGTATCCTTTTAACATTGCTGTTCCTGCTCGCCGGAGTATTCATCGGGTATTTACTCTATAACTCGGTCAAAGAAACGGTTGCGACGATAGAAGTACCCAATCTGCCCTACATCGACATTTCACTCCCCTCCGCCGGCGAAGGCAACAGCCCAACCATCGGCGTCATTCCCCAGCGGGGCGGCGAAATCCCCGTCACCGGCATCACCGGTGTTCCCCTACCCGACTACAAACAAAAACAGCGCGTCAACATCCTGTTGCTGGGCATTGACAAACGCCCGGATGAACAGTACGCCCGCACCGATACTATGATTCTGGTCACCATTGACCCGGAAAACAAAACCGCCGGGATGCTCTCCATTCCGCGTGACGTGTGGCTGGAAATACCGGGCTACTATGATTCCCGCATCAACACCGCCTATTATCTGGGTGAAAAAGACGGCTATCCCGGTGGCGGCGCAGCGTTGGCGATGAAAACCGTTCAGCATAATTTCGGCGTCCCCGTTCACTTTTATGTGGAAGTTGATTTCGACGGTTTCCGCAAAATTGTGGACACCCTCGGCGGGCTGGACATCAACGTTCCCAAACCGTTGAACGACCCGACCTTCCCCAGCGAGGATTACGGCTACGACCCCTTCTACATGGACGCGGGATTGCAGCACATGGACGGTGCAACGGCTCTGAAATACGCCCGCACCCGTCACGTCGATTCGGACTTCGGGCGCGCGGAACGCCAACAGCAAGTGTTGATGGCAATCAAAGACAAAGCCCTGCAATTGAATTTACTGCCCAAAGTCCCCGAACTGTGGACGACGATGGCCGGCACGGTGAAAACCGACCTGCAACTGGTGGATATTCTGGAACTGGCGAACATCGCGCCGGACATTAAACCGGAAAACATCGAAAGCGTGGTACTCGGTCCCGATTACACCGTCAATTATATTACCGATGCCGGGGCTATGGTACTGTTGCCCCTCCGCGAAAAGATTCAGCCGGTGATTGACCGCATGTTTGCCGAGGTCAAAGCCGATGAACCCTCACAAGCGGAAATCATCGCCGCGCAAGCCGCACAAGCCACCCAAACCGCCGAACTTCAGGCGCAGCAACAACAGCGCGAAGAATTGCGGGCGCAGCTCGCCGCAGAGGGCGCGAAAATCGTCATTCAAAACGGAACGCCCTACGAAGGGCTGGACGCTCAAACGGCGCTCTTCCTGAAAGACCAGGGTTTTGACATCGCGCAGTTTGGTCCCGCAGACACCACCGATTACCCCCGCACGGTCATTGTCGTTTATGGCGACAAAGAATATACGCTGGGGACGCTGGTCAATTTCTTCAACGTTGCCCCGGAAAATATTCGGCGCAGCACCAACCCGCAAAGTGATGTGGACATCCGCATCATTGTGGGCGCAGATTTTGAACCGCCGAAAAATTCACCGCAATCTTCGTTGATTTTCAAATAATGGTGGTCTCCTGCTTGGGTGTTATTGCGAGATAGACATTGAATTCACCGCGAAGCCGCTAAGGCCACAAAGCAAAAAAGCGGGAAACAAAGAAAAACTTGGCTTGCTTTGCAGCTTTGCGGTTCATTCCGGCGCGGTGACCACTTACAACACTCAACGGGGAGACGACCCAAGTAATCTTCTCTATCAATTACCACCAAAAAAGGACAACCGATAAATGCTCGGTTGTCCTTTTTCTTTTTCCAAAGTCCCGTCTTATTTCAAAACCAACGGCAGGTAAACAAAGTATGACGGCGCAGTTGAGGCGATCGCCACACTCACGTTGACCGGTCCGGCGCTGTTGTTGGCGGCGTTATCATCCACCACGCCACCGACAGGGTCAACCGAGATGTTGACGGTGAGCGTGCCGCTGAAACTGCTCTGCGTCGTCACCGGCAACACAACCGTGGACACGCCGCCGGTGGACACGCCCGTCACGGTACAGGTCACATCGGTGGCGCCGGGCGTCCAACTGCACCCCGCCCCGCCGACGGCTGATAGCGCGGTTGCATCGCTGAAGGTGGCAACAACGGTCGCCGTGACCGGCGTGGTCGGTCCGGCATTGGTGATGGCGAGCGTGAAGGTTATCGAGCCTCCGGCTGTGACCGTGCCCGAACCCTGCCGGGTCAGCCCCGCCGATAAATCGGCGGTGGGAGCGGCGACGGCGCCGGTGGTGAACACCCACGTGTACGGCAGCCCGGAGAGGGGATTGCCCGCCACATCCGTTCCGGCGGTGATGGAAGCCGTGTATGGCGTACTCGCGGAGAAATCGGCGTGGGTGAGCGTCATTTTTGTATCCCCCAAACTCCATGCGGGCGACAGCGAGACTCCGGGCGACAGCGAAACATTCACCGACGCGGTGTTCATCGCTTCGCTGAAAATAATTTCCAACGGGTCATTGCGTGGTATGTTCGATGAACTATCGGCGGGGATGACGCTATCCACGGTTGGCGGGGTGGTATCTCCGGCGACAACGGTGGGCGTGAAAACAGAGACCGTCACCGCGCCCGTGGTGTTGCTCGGGTTGGTGTTGGCGTAATCGCCCGCGCCGGTGATGACCGCGGTGTTGGTCAGCGTGCCGGAAAAGGTGGCGATGGTGTCCACGTAAACGTGCAGGATTGTGGGGGCGGTCGTCGTCAGCCCGATGGTGCAGGTGAAGGTTCCGCCCACCGCCGATTGACAGCCGCCATTATCGGCGGTGATTGCCGCCACGGCTGAAACGGGGGCGAGCGTATCCACCACTTGCGCCGTCGCCGAGACCGAGCCGCTGTTGGTGAGCGTCAGGGTGTAGGTGATGCGTCCTCCGGCGGTGATGGCGGTTGTGTTGGCAAGTTTGCTGATGGACAGCGTTGTGGAAATCGGATTCACCGTCAGTGCGGCGACCGTGGTCGTCACCACGCCGGCATCGTTGCTCGCCACCAGCCGGTAATCGCCCGCATCGCCCAATCTCGCCGCCGGTAGAACCAACGTGGTTTCCGTTTCGCCCGCTAAATTGATGCCATCTTTCTGCCATTGATATGCGGCATCGGGCACGGCGGTGATTTCGGCGGTGAAGGTAATCGCATTGCCCACGCCGGTATTTTGGGGTGCGGGATGGGTGAGCACGGTGGGCGCAACCGGCGTGGGATTGACGGTTATCACACTGATGGCGGTGTCGCTGGCATCAAAATTGGTGCGGAAGCATTTCGCCTTCACGGTGTGCGTCCCCACCGGCAACGTGAATGACGAGCTGTATTGCGTGATGGTGACGGTTGGCGTGGAAATCGGCTCTTCGCCGTTGGTGGTGTAGTAGATGTTGGCAAGGTTCGTGCCGGTGGTCAGGGTGATGGTCGCCGTGTCGGTGAATGTGCCGCCATTGGGGTTGATGGTGGGGGTGTCGCACTGCAAAACGTAATCGGCAGAAATCATCGGGCTATCGAACCAGCCTGATTGTCCCGCAATTGCCTTGACAGTGGTTGCGCCGGAAATTGATACATTCGTGCCCAGCCCGGACGAACCACCGGAGAAATCAACGGTGGGTGTAACCCCATCGGTGCTGATGAAAAGCCGGCGAACACGGAATGGCGATAAATAATCCGGCGCGGCAACCACCAGCGTGAAGGTGTTGGTATAGGTTCCCCCCGGCACCGAGAACGTCGGCGTCACCACCGTGCCCAGCGTGGGGGTCACCACTGTCAGCGTGGCAATGGCGGAAAGATTGCTCAACCCGCTGCTGGATTTCCATGCTCGGGCTTTGATATAGTAGGTCGTATTTCCAACCACTGTAAAGGGACCCGAATAGACCTGCACCGAAGGCGAAGAGTAGGGGTCAGTGCCATCGGTGGTGTATGTAATCAATGCGCCCTCCGTGTCGGAAGTGATGGTGACGGTGAGCGGTCCGTTGAAAGTGCCGCCGGGCGGTGTTGTCACCGGCGTAGCGGTCAAATTGGCTGAATCATAAACCGTATAATTCGCAGAGGCTTCCGGGCTGATTGCCGCACCGGAGAAAAAGGCTTTGGCACGCACGGTGTGCAGTCCAATTCCCAAAGAGAATGGTGCCGTGTACAAAGTTGAATAACCGTTGGGTTCCGCGCCATTGGTGGTGTAGCGGATTTCGGCGTTGGGCGTGGTGGTTGAAATGCTCACCAACACGGAATCAAGTGCCGTCCCGCTCCCCGGCGTAATGACCGGCGCCGCCACCTGCCCCACCACATTGAACGTCGCCGACACCGACGCGCTGTCCGTGTACCCGGACAACGTCGCAATGGCTTTGAGGGTTACAGTTTGAGTCAGCGCAATCGAATTTACATACAGCGGTGAAGTGGCTGTGGGCGTGGAACCATCCAACGTATAATGGATTTCCGCACCCAACACCGTTGAACCGAGATATACCGTCACCTCTCCGCCAAAATCGCCCCCGTTGGGGTAAATGGTCGGCGAAGGTAACGTGGTCGGCGTAACGTCAATCGCGCCGGAATCGGCGACATCATTTTTATAATAGCCGTCTTTGTACGCCCGCGCTTTAATGCGATACGAGCCGGGATTGAGCGTAATCGGACCCGTGTACAATGTACCGGGATAGAAAAATGATGGCGTGCGCCCGTCGGTGCGGTACTTGATGGTCGCGCCGGGCGTGGTGGTTGAAAGCGTCACCTGATGGGGCTGGCTGTAAAAACCGCCCCCCGGCGAAATGCTCGGCGTGGCAACTTTGGGGGTCGAAGAAACATAGGTCACGCCGGTGGTGCTGCTTTCAAAAGAACGTCCGGCGGTGGAACTGTATTGAAAGGCTTTCGCCTTCACCGTCGCCCCGTAATTCAAATAAATCGTGTCGCCAAATTCCGGGATGAAAATGAAAGAATCGGGCGTGGGGTCACTGCCGTCCAGCGTGTATCGAATATTGGTATTGGTGCGATTTTGTGACGGCGAGCCGTAACCAATCTGCACCTGCATCGGCATATTGTATGTGCCGCCCGCCGGGGAGATGGTGGGCGCTACGGGAGGGGTCACCCCCCAAATACTGTTGATGGCAGCCTTCAAATCGGGCTGGGGTCCGATGTTATCCGCCCCGACCTGTGCCGTCCCCGTTGTCTGCAACAGCGATTTCACCGTCGCCGGAGATGCCGGCGAGCCGTCCCGCAGGGTGTATGTCGCCTGCACAATCGCTACCGCCGCCGTCACCATCGGCGAGGCGCCGGACGTGCCGCCAAAGGTATCCCGATACCACAGGTTT
Organism: uncultured Anaerolineaceae bacterium; assembly: GCA_964570315.1. Taxonomy (GTDB): domain Bacteria; phylum Chloroflexota; class Anaerolineae; order 4572-78; family 4572-78; genus JANTHQ01. Next base: position 14,238 of record CAZMXX010000048.1, read on the forward strand.
TTCCCTTCGGCGCTGTAATACGTGCCATACCCGGTGGTCATAATGCGGTCGCCCCAGCTTTGCACGTCTACCGTCGCCCCGAAATTTGAAAAACCGGCGCGGCTACGGGACGAAGAAAGATACGGACTTCGCCCGGCGCCGACAATAATCGCGCCGGAATCGTTGCTCGTTTTAAATGGGCAATGGGAGCCGGTGCCGGACGCCGGACAATATTCCGCCGCATCCAAGTCCTCGCCGCCATTGCCGGCGGCTTCAACCACCACAATCCCCAGCGCCACCGCCGCTTGAATCGCATTGTAAGTGCTGACATCCCACTCTGCCGCCACCAACCCGGTTTGGTCGCCGCTTGCCGGGTTTGAGGGGCGGTTCGGTCCGGAGATTTGCTGTTCAATCAAAATCACATCGCCCGCCGATAAACCATTGGCGCAGCGGGTGACGGCGTCCGCCATGTTGTAGCCACCGGCAACCGTAACGGCGGCGGCGAAATAAATATCCGCGCCATACGCCATGCCGGTGGTTCCCCAACCGTTGTTCAACGCCGCCAGTTCACCGATGACCGCCGTGCCGTGTTCCCACCAATTGCCGGTGACATCGGAATCGGGGTCATCGCCGAGGAGAGTCACCGTCGGCAAATCCGTATGGTCGCTGTTCCAACCGTATTCCACATCGCAAATTTTTATCCCGGCAGCCGTTCCACCCTGCCCCTGCCATGCATATCGAAAATTCAACCCTTCCGGCGCCGGGTCTAAATATCGCTGATAGACATTGCGATTCAATCCGGCATCAAAATTGTCGGCATTGCCGGTTTCATAATCGGGCGGCGACGGGAGCGCCTGCGGTTTGGGCACGGGCGCCGCCCATTCAACCTCCGGCAAACTGCCGAACAGGTCAATCGCCGCCGCCGCGTCCATACCGGGCGGCAATTTCAACCGAAAAATCAGGTTCAAATCCGGCACAGTCTGCCCACTGCGTTGCTCGGCGCGACGAAGCATCGTCGTCAATTCCACCTCTGAGAGCGATGAGCCGCGCATCCACGCGCCATCGCGCACCGCGCTGAACGCCGCCACCGACCGGGCACTGTTCAGCGCGCGCCGGGTGAGGTCGGTGGGTTGACCGTTCCGCAATCGAATGGAAAGCCCATTTTTGAATTTTAATTGGATGAGGTCTCGTTCATAAAACTGATAATCAATCGGAGGCGGTGCAGCAGGGGGTGTTTGCCGGGAAACAGCCGGCGGGGACAATTCGTGCAATGGCGCCGCCCGCCCGGTGTTTAGTGCCGCCGAAGCCGCGAGAATCAAAAAACTCACAAAAACATACGCAAAAATTCTTTTTAGAGACAAAAAACGCATTAAACCCTCCACCGGCAAATTTACCGGATATTCGTTCAAGGTAGCCCGATGAACCATTATTCATTTGAGCACTACAGAAAAAGTATAATATATATTACTAAAAACCTGAGATACCGTGTTAAAAGTCAAGCGGCGTCTTGAATATTAACAGAATAAT
>CAZMXX010000049.1:0-15627 GCA_964570315.1 uncultured Anaerolineaceae bacterium
TATGAAGAAATTCCCTTCCGTTTTTTTGAAACCTTTTATAGCGGAATTATTCGGCTTTGTGAGCGTCGCCTTGCTCATCAGTTTTGTGCATTTGACGAAAGAGCCCACTGCCTCCATCCGCACCATCGACCATTTCATCGCCATTGTCAGCGGCGGATTGGGCGGCGCGGTCATCATGTTCAGCCTCCGAAAGTTGCGGGAAGCCACGCTGGCACTGCGCGAAAACCGCAATTTACTGTCCAACATCATCAACACCGTGCCGCAATATATTTGGAGCGCAAAGGTTGAAAACGGACGGGAAATTCGCCTGTTCACCTCCAACGGCGTGGAAACCATCACCGGCTATCCCCGCGAAAAAATGATGGATGTGGAAAGCTGGCTGGCAATCGTCCATCCCGACGACCTGCCGCAAATTGCCGCCGAAGTGCCCCGCCACCATCAGGGACTCCGCGCCGATAGCGAATACCGCATCATCCACGCCGATGGCAGCATCCGCTGGGTTCACAGCACCACCACCCCCACCATGGACGCTTCCGGCGCGGTCATCCGGCTGGAAGGCACCATCGAAGATATTACCGAACGGAAAAAGACCGAAGAAGCGTTGCGGGATAGTGAAACCCGCTATCGCACCCTGTTTGATGATTCCCCCATCGCCATTTGGGAAGAAGATTTTTCGGCGGTGAAAAAACGGATTGACGCTCTGCGGGCAGCGGGCATCACCGATTTTGCGGCATATTTCGACGCCCACCCCGATGAGGTTGCCGCGCTGGCAGCCTCAATAAAGGTCACGGACGTGAATCAGGCGGCAGTCCGGCAACATGAAGCCGAGTCAAAATCTGCGCTGCAAACGGGGCTGGGGAAAACATTCGGCGCAGAATCGCTCCAAGCCTTCAAACAGGAATTGCTGGCGCTCATCCGTGGCGAAACCACCTTTTCCACCGATGCCACCGTGTATACCCAAACCGGGAAGCCGCTGCACGTGACGGTGGATGTCTCCATCACCCCCGGCGCGGAAGAAACATGGCAGCGGGTGATTGTTTCCACCATCAACATCACCGAGCGGTACAAGATGGAAACCGCCCTGAAAGAGAGCGAACATCGCTACCGGGATTTGGTGGAAGCGATTCCGAACGGGATTGCCATTTCCATCGGCACAAAAATAAAATTCGCCAACAGCGCCCTGGCGAAAATCATGCAGGTTGATTCCCCCGAATCACTGATAAACGACCCCGACCCCCTCGCCCGGCTGTTCCCGGAAGACCAACAAACCGTGGAAAAGCACATCACAATGTTGATGAAACACCCTGATATGACACCGCCGCCCGTTGAGTTGCGCCTCATCGGTTCCCGCGGCAGGGTGATATATCTCGAATCCACCACGCGCACCATCAACTATCGCGGGAAAATGGCGATCCTGTCCGTCATCACCGATATTTCCGAGCGCAAACAATTGGAGAACCAACTGCGGCAATCGCAGAAAATGGAAGCGGTGGGACGGCTGGCGGGCGGCATCGCCCATGATTTCAACAATCTGCTCACCGCCATTGTGGGTTACACCAGCCTGATTGGCATGCAGCTCGCCAAAGACAGCAAGATCCATCAAGATTTGACCGAAATCAGAAAAGCCGCCGACCGCGCCGCCACACTGGTGCGACAGTTGCTCGCCTTCAGCCGCCAGCAAATCACCCAACCGCGTCTGTGGGACATCAACCAAACAGTCAGCGACATCAAAAAAATGCTCCACCGCCTTATCGGGGAAAATATTGACCTGCAAACTTTTTTGTCGCCCCATCTGATGCCCATCAAAATTGACCCCGGACATTTGGAACAAATCATCATGAACATCGCCATTAATGCCCGCGACGCCATGCCCGATGGCGGGAAACTCACCATTGAAACCGCGCCCATTGTGCTGGATGAAAGTTACACGCACCGGCATCCGGAAATCTCCCCCGGACAATATGTGCTGTTGGCAATCAGTGATACCGGACACGGCATCTCCGCCGAAGTACGCGAGCACATTTTCGAGCCTTTTTTCACCACAAAAGAAGTGGGCAAAGGGACGGGCTTGGGGCTGGCAACCGTCTACGGCATCGTGAAACAGAATAACGGGCACATCTGGCTGTACAGCGAAATTGACCGGGGCACAACCTTCAAAATTTACTTCCCCGCCGAAGAAACACACGCGATACCCGTCGCGCCCGTTTCGACGCACACCGTCCCCTCACCGGAACACCTCACCGGCACGGAAACCATTTTGCTGGTGGAGGATGAACCGTTGGTGCGGGAATTGACGCGCAAGTTTCTGCGCTCGATGGGATACACCGTGCTGGACGCGGCGGACAGCGCCGAGGCGCTCCGGGCAACCGAAACGGCGAACGCCCCCATTGACCTGCTCTTGACCGATGTGGTCATGCCCGGCGACATGAACGGACGGGAATTGTCGCAGGTCATCCGGCAGGATTCGCCGGAAACAGCGGTCATCTACATGTCCGGTTACACCGACAATGTGATTGTGCATCATAAAATTTTAGAGCCGGGTCTCAACTTCATTCAAAAACCATATTCCCCGATGGAGCTGGCACGTTTCATCCGCACCGTTTTGGACGCATAGGAGGCTCATATGCCAACCCCCGCCGCACATCTGCCCATATTAATCGCCGAAGACGACCCTGATGACCGGCTGCTGGTTGAGGAGGCGATTACCGCCTCCAACCTGAAGAACCCGGTGCATTTTGTGACCGACGGGGCGGAACTGCTCGATTTTCTGTATCAACGGGGGAATTTTGCCGATGACACGCCGGTGGAAATGCCGGGCATCATCTTGCTGGATTTGAATATGCCGCGCAAAAGCGGGCTGGAAGCGCTGGCGGAGATAAAAGCGCATCAACGTTTCCGCGAAATCCCGGTGGTGATTTTGTCCACCACCGGCGCCATTGAGCAGGTGATGGAATCATACCGTCTGGGCGCGAATTCATTCATCACCAAACCATCCTCTTTCGAGCAATTGGTGACCATTATGCGCGCAATGGGAAAATATTGGTTTGAAGTGAACACCCTGCCCGTCAGGTAGGTTTTGCCAGCACAAAAACCACTGCGCCGTGCCAGATGATGGCTTGATTGAGCAATTGCCGCTCGAAGGCGGCGCGCAAATCGGGCAATAATGCCGCCAACCCGTGCGCCCGCAGCCGCTGGGCATACGAAGGGCGTTTTCCGGCGGGCGCATCATCAAACCAGCGCGAAATATGTTGCGCCCCCACCAGAAATTCCGCTTGCTGCGGTTCCAAAATCACCCGTTCCGGCGCAAAGCCCGCCTCGACCAACATGGTTTTCAAATCGTCCGCATCCCAATTGACCATCGGGTCGGCATCATGGTGATATATCGCCTCTTCCGCTGCGGCAATTTGCGCCATCACCGCCGGGCTGAACGTGTCGGGCGCGAGCAGTTGATGCAATCGCTGGGTGTGCCGGGGGACAGTTTCCACCAGCGCCACCCGCCCGACGGGCGCGAGAAAGGGGCGGAGTTGCCGCAGAAACGCGCTTTTGTCCGGCACGCGAGTCAGCACATTGCGCCCCACCATCGCCTCAAAGCGAATCGCCGCGTCTGCTGCCAACGCCTCCGCCAGTTGCGCCGCCTCACCGACGATGATGCGCGGGCGATTGAGCGAGTCGATATTTTCCGCTTGGCGGGTCAACGCGGTTGCCGTGCGTTCATCGGCGGCGAGCGCCCAGACGCCGCCGGCAGGAGAACGGCGCACCGCCTCCCACAGCAACAGCCCGCCGCCGGCGTTTAAATCGAGCACCAGTTCATGCCGTTGAATCGCCGCCAGCGCAAACAACTTTTCCCGCTGTTCCGCCAGCCGGACGCCCACATTGCTGAGTGTGCGCTGAAGCCAACGGTTGAATGCGCGCGGCGTCTTCCCTTTCGGCGCTGCCCATGCCCACGGGTCGTCATCTCCCGCCGAGGGGAGCATCGCCGCCAGTTGCGCCTCCCGACGCTGCATCACCTGCGTGTGAATGTCGGCTTCATAGCCCAGTGCGCCGGGCTGATAAAATCCGCGCCCCTGCAAGCTGTCGGGTAAATATTGCTGCGCCACCCAGTGGTCGCGGTAGGCGTGCGGATACAGATACCCCGCGCCGTGTCCGAAATCATCCCCGTCTCGGTTGCCGTCTTTCAGATGGTCGGGGACATCCGCTTCCCGTTCCTTTTCCACCGCCGCCAGCGCATCAAAAAAGCCGAGCGTGGAATTGCTTTTCGGCGCGGTGGCTAAATAGAGGCAGGCTTGGGTCAAATGGAAGCGTCCTTCGGGCAAACCGACGTAATCGAATGCCTGTGCCGCCGAGACAACCACTTGCAGCGCGTTGGGGTCTGCCAAACCGATGTCCTCGCTCGCCAGAATGAGCATCCGCCGGAAGATGAAACGCGGGTCTTCCCCGGCGTAAATCATTTTTGCCAGCCAATAAAGGGCGGCATCGGCATCCGAACCGCGAATGCTTTTGATGAACGCCGAAATCACATCGAAATGGGCATCGCCGTCTTTATCATACAGCACCGCCCGCTGCTGAATGGATTCCGCCGCAATTTCAGTGGTGATGTGGATCACGCCGTCCTCGGCGGGGGGCGTGGTTTCCACCGCCAGTTCCAGCGCATTCAACACGCCGCGCGCATCGCCGTTGGCAACGTTTATCAAATGCGCCAGCGCGTCATCGGCAATGGAGACGTTGAGCTTGCCATAACCCCGTTTCGGATCTGCCAACGCCTGCCGGACAATCGCCCGCAGGTCGTCATCGGTGAGCGGGGTGAGCCGGAAAATCCGCGAGCGGGAGACCAGCGCTTTGTTCACCTCAAAATAGGGGTTTTCGGTGGTCGCGCCGATGAGAATCACCGTGCCGTTTTCCACGTGCGGCAACAGGGCATCCTGCTGGGCTTTGTTGAATCGATGTACTTCATCCACAAACAAAATGGTGCGCTGTCCGAACATCCCCATTTTGTCCTGCGCCACCGCAATGGATTCGCGAATGTTTTTCACCCCGGACAACACCGCATTCAGGGCGATGAAATGGGCGTGGGTGGTATTGGCGATGATACGCGCCAGCGTGGTTTTCCCCGTGCCGGGGGGTCCGTAAAAAATCACACTGCTCAACTGGTCGGCTTGGATGGCGCGACGCAAAAGGCGTCCATGCCCGATGATGTGTTCCTGCCCCACAAATTCATCGAGCGTGCGGGGGCGCATCCGTGCCGCCAACGGCGCGGTGGTCGCAATGGTTTTTTGGCGGTTGTGGTCGAATAAATCCATACCACTATTGTATGCGGTTCGCCGAGTTGCGCCAAGTTCGGCAAATCCGTATCCGAAAATTCTTGCTTTATCGCCCGCTGGCATGTAAAATATTGGTAGCGATGTTTGATAGTGCGGTTCAGAGGTTTCCATTGATAAAACCGTTTCAAATCCAGAATGCGTTTCTGGTGGCACAACTGCAAAAGCAAGGCACAGCGCTTGACATGGAAGAGCGATTGTTGCATTCCCGCTCCCCCTTGCGTTCCGCGTTGCTGGCGCAGCTTTTCCCCACAATGCCCAGAGTGGCAACTTATATTCTCCACATAGATGATGAAAAACATCCGCAAACCGGACTGGTGCAGGCGCGCATCCGACTCGGACGACCGGAACAGGAGGTGATATTTCTCTCGCCGTCGCTGGAATCCGGGAACGGCAGCCACGCTATGTGGCAACGCCTGCTGAACCATCTGTGCGTCAAAGCGGGCGAGATGGGGCATCAGCGCATTTACGCCCGCCTGAACAAGGATAGCACCGATGTGCAAATCTTCCGCAACGTCGGTTTCACCCCCTATGCCGAAGAGCGCATCTTCCGGCTCGATGCCGAATTATACCCTGAAAGCTCATCCGACCGGCTGGGCTTGCGCCATCAAACCGCCGCCGACAGTTGGAGCGTGCAACGGCTGTATACCGCCGTGACACCGCACACCGTGCAGGTTGCCGAGGGGCTGGCGCAGGGGCAATGGCAGGTTAACAATTATCTGCTGGCGAATCAGGGCAACCATTACGGCTTCGTGTGGGAAAACCGCGGCGAAATTCTCGCGGTGCTGAACGTCCATTCCGGCAAAGCGGGGCATTGGCTGCGCATGATGATCCACCCCGACGTGCGCGACGAAACCACCCGCTTCATTCTGGGCGGATTGGCTCGCCTCAAAAACCCGCGCAAGCAGCCCATCTATTTCAGCCTGCGCACCTATCAAACGGAACTGGTCGCCAATCTGCTGGCATGCGGATTCCGCGAGCAGGGCAATCAACAAGTTTTGGTCAAGCACATCACCATCCGCGCCAAAGATTTTCTGTCACGGCTTCTGCCCGTCTTCGACACCCCGGCGGCAGAGGGCAACCACGCCGCGCCGGTGATGCAATCAAAATCATCCACCCCAAAAACAAATGGGAGGCACTAAAACCGAACCATATGGCACAAATAACCAGTGACCTTGATGCCTTGATGGCTGTTTTTCCACCCTTCATTCAACAACCCTTAGCCCGGCATCCAAATTTAGATGAACTCATCGAAGTGGTGATGGATTTGGGTCGTCGCCCCAAAGCCTATTTCACCACCAGCGAACTCATTCTGGCGGAAAAAGAAGTCCAACAAACGGATATTAATGACGTTGTCGCGAGCATCGGTGAATTTATGGACGATAATCGCGCGGGGATTGAACGCACCCTGCATCGCATTTCCGCCCTGCGCAATCGGCGCGGAAACATCGTCGGGCTGACATGCCGGGTGGGACGCGCCGTATACGGCACAATTGACATCGTTCGGGATTTGCTGGAAAGCGGTGAAAGCGTGCTGCTGCTGGGACGCCCCGGCGTGGGCAAAACCACTCTTTTGCGGGAAGCCGCCCGCATTCTGGCGGAAAAGAAACGGGTCATCGTGGTGGACACCTCCAACGAAATCGCCGGTGACGGCGACATCCCGCATCCCGCCATCGGCAGAGCGCGGCGCATGCAAGTTCCCAAACCGGAATTACAGCACGAAGTGATGATTGAAGCAGTGGAGAATCACACCCCGCAGGTCATCATCATCGACGAAATCGGGCGCGAAAAGGAAGCTGAAGCCGCCCGCACCATCGCCGAGCGCGGGGTGCAGCTCATCGGCACGGCGCACGGCAACACGCTCGATAACCTGCTGGTCAATCCCACCCTCGCCGATTTGGTGGGCGGGATTGACAGCGTCACCCTTTCCGATGAAGAAGCGCGACGGCGGAACACCCAAAAAAGCGTGCTGGAACGCCGCTCGCCACTGACTTTCAACATTCTGGTGGAAATTCAAGACCGCAACCAGCTCGCCGTGCATCACAATGTGGCGCGCGCCGTGGATGATATTCTGCGCGGGCGCATCATCCAACCCGAAATTCGCACCCGCGATGAGACCGGCAACATCACCATCGAAGCCGCCACCACCACCCAACCCCGTTTAGTGAAAAAAGAACGCCAGCACCGGCGCACCGAGCAGAAAGCCACCTCCGGCACGCGCGCACACAATCGGGTGCTGTCGGTTGTGCCGGAGACCGCAGCGGACGAATCGCAGGCGGCTGAAACCAACGGCGATGCGGGCAACGGCAAAAGACTCTCGCGCAAGCGGCTCTTTTTGTACGGCGTGAATCAAAATCGCCTGCGCAACGCCGCCAACGACCTCCGCGTCCCCATTGAAATTACGGGGCGCTTGCGCGACGCCGACGCGGTCATCACCCTGAAGAGCCATTATCGCAAACAACCGCAACCCATTGTGGACGCCGAACAGAATCTCGTCCCCCTGTATGTGCTGCGCGCCAACACCCAACATCAACTGGAAAAATGTCTGATTGATATTTTCCAGCTTTCACCGGAAGAAACCGACACGCTGTCCATCGCCATACGGGAAACGCAGGATGCCATTCGGCGGATATTGCGCGGCGCAAAAAGCATCGACCTCCGCCCGCAAGAGGCGTTCATCCGCCGCAAACAGCATGAAATGGCGCGGCAATCGAACCTGATTTCTCACAGTCACGGCAAAGACCCCCAGCGTCGGGTGAAAATCTACCGGTCATAATGCCACATCATAGCAAAGGAGCTATCCGCCCCGGCGGCGAACACTGCCATGTCAAAATTCATCACATTTGAAGGACCTGAAGGCGCAGGCAAAAGCACCCAAATCACCCTGCTGACCACCCACCTTTCCCAACTCGGTTACACCGTTCACACCACCCGAGAACCGGGCGGCACATCCATCGGCAACCAAATCAGGCAAGTGCTGCACGATATTGACAACGACGAAATGGATGCCGTCGCCGAAATATTGCTCTATTCCGCCAGCCGGGCGCAGTTGGTGGCAGAAGTCATCAAACCGTGTCTGGCGCAGGGGACGATGGTGCTGTGCGACCGTTACGCCGACAGCACTTTTGCCTATCAGGGTTACGGGCGCGGGCTGGATATGACGATGCTGCGGGCAATCACCGCTTTCGCCACCCGGTCACTTGTACCCGATTTGACCATCTATTTGGATTTGCCGGTGGAAGCCGGCATCCGGCGCAAAAAAGCGGCGAACCGCGCCGGTGAAGGCGAGCTGAACCGCATGGATCAGCAAACGATGGACTTTTACCGCCGGGTTCGGGCAGGGTATCTGGAAATGGCGGCGCAATCGCCGGAACGCTGGCTCATCATTGATGCCCAACGCCCGGTGAACGATATTCACCGCGAAATTTGTCTGAAGCTGGCGGATTGGGGCGTGGGCGCGCGCCGTCTCCAACAAGCCGCCGAATAATCAGCCATGAAACTCATCATCAGCATTGTCCACAACGAAGATGCCCGCGCACTGGTCACCCACCTCGCCGAAGCGGGTTTCCAGCCGACGCTCATCAACAGCACGGAATCCTTTCTGTATGGCAATCGGGCGCTCGTGCTGCTCGGCACGGAAGCGCACACCGTTGATACCGCATTGCAGATCATCCAAAAAACGTGCAAAAAGCGTCACCGGTACGACCAGCCGCTGCCGCCCCCCACAGAAGCGGGGGAAATGTTCATCACCGCGCCCAACAAGCGCGTCATCGGCGGCGCCACCGTCTTTGTGGTGGACACCGAACAATTTTTGACTTTTTAGGGCGACCTTCGCGCCATCGAAGGCGATTTCATCAAACCCGGTCAATGTTGGGACGAGACAGCGTGCTCGTAAATGCACCGGGCTTTCAGCCCGGAAATTCATTTCCGGGTTAAAATTCGCCCAAAACTGAACCACCCCCGACAGCGCATCCCCACTTTTTCTCCTTAACAATTTATGCTATACTACCTTCACCCTGTGTTTAACCAAAGGATGAACCCATGCCCGATCCCCATACGAGTCTATTTTGGCTACCGGCGGACATCACTGTTGCGCAAGTGTTGCACGCCGCCGAATTTCCATTCTCCGCGCAACCATCCGGTTCCGCCACGCCGACCATCCTGCTCGACACCTTCGACTGGCGTTTGCATGCGCGCGGCTGGCACGCCGAATGGCGCAACGGCACCCTCACCCTCTTCACCGCCCCCGGCGACCTCCCCCAACGGCAATCCGTCCCCACGCCCCCGCCCTTCCGCTGCGATGAATTGCCGGCGGGAGCAGTCTCCGCCACCCTGAAACCGGTCATCAAAATGCGCGCGCTGATGCCCGTCGCCCCCTTCCGCGAAACCCGCACCGAAATTCGCGTGCTGGACGACCTGCAAAAAACCACTGCCCGCCTGATTGAACACACCATCGAACCGGATCTGCCCGAAGCGCCCGCCCCCCTGCGGCTGGTGGAACTCCGACCCATTCGGGGATACCCGAAAGCCGCGCGCGCCGTCACCCGCACCCTCACCGAACATGGCGCGGAAAAAGCGACGGCGCACTGGCGAGACGACCTCATCCGCGCCTGCGGCAACACCCCCGGCGGATACAGCAACAAAATCACCGTGCAGCTTTCGCCGGATATGCCCGCCGCCGAAGCGACAAAACTGCTGTTGAAAACAATTTTATCAGGCATCACCACTAATCAGCCCTATATTGCGCAGGATATTGACACCGAATTTCTGCACGATTTTCGCGTGTCGGTACGGCGCACCCGCGCCGCGCTCAGCCAAATCAAAGCGGTTTTCCCGGTTGATGATGTTGCCGCGTTCAAGCGTGATTTTTCGTTTTTGGGAAAACTGACCAACACCCTGCGCGATTTGGATGTGTATTTATTGGCGGCGGATTCGTACCGGAAGATGCTCCCGCCGCATATGCACCCCGCCATTGAGCCGTTGTTTGACCATTTGCGGGCACAACGCGCCGACGCGCTCGCAATGGTGGTGACAACCCTGAACGGGGAACGCTATCCGCAAATTATTGAACGCTGGGAGGCTTTTTTGAACGCGCCCATCGACCCCACCCCGGCGAATGCCCTGCTCCCCGTTGAAACGTTGGCAAAAACGCGCATTTATCGGCAATACCGAAAAATTGTGAAAATGGGCAATCATCTACTGAAACACCCCAACGATGCCGAATTGCACGAGTTGCGTCTGGTGGCGAAAAAATTGCGCTATCTGCTTGAGTTTTTCGCCAGCCTTTTCCCGCCGAAGGACATGAAACGGCTCATCAAACAACTGAAAATCCTGCAAGACAACTTGGGCGAATTCAACGATGTGTGCGTGCAGGAAGAATTTTTGTTCAATACCGCGCTGCACCACCCGCCGAAAGTACCGTGGTCTGCCGAAACCACGCTCGCCATCGGTGCGCTCATCGGCGTGTTTGACGCGCAGAAAACGCGCGTGAAAGCGGATTTCGCGGCAATCTTCACCAAATTCTCCGCCCCGAAAAATCAGGCGTTGTTCAAAAAACTGTTTGCACCCTCAAAGGATGGCATCGCATGACAATTTTAGCCCTGTACAGCAACAAAGGCGGGGTGGGCAAAACCGCCGCCGCCGTCAATCTGGCATATCTGGCGGCAGCACAGGGGAATCGCACCCTCATTTGCGACCTTGACCCACAAGGCGCGGCAACCTTTTACTTTCGGGTGAAACCCAAACTGAAAGTGGGCGTGAAAAAATACATCGGCGGCGGAAACGCCCTTGAAAAAAGCATCAAAGGCACCGACTTCGACAATCTGGATTTATTGCCCGCCGCTTTTTCCCTCCGCCGGTTGGATATTGCCATTAATGACATGAAACGGGCGCAGCAACGATTGCGAAAAATGCTATCCCCCCTGCAAAAAACATACGACCTGATTGTGCTGGACAGCCCCCCGACCATCAATCTGGTGGCGGAAAATATTTTCGTCGCCGCCGACACCATTTTGGTGCCGATTATCCCCACCACCCTTTCCATGCGCGCGTTTGAGCAGTTGCGCGGTTTCTTCAAAAAAGAAGCCTACCCGCAAAAGAAACTCTTCGCCTTCTTTTCGATGGTGGATCGGCGCAAAAATATGCACCGCGAAACGGAACAAACCATGCGGAAAACGTATCGCCGCATGCTGGAAACGCCCATTCCATACCTCTCGCTGGTGGAACGGATGGGGGATGAACGCCAGCCGATTCCGGCGTTTGCGCCCCGCTCCACCGCCGCGCAGGCGTATGTCAATTTGTGGAATGAACTGACCGCCCGCACCACCCTCTCCCGGAAAACATAACCGATGCGCACCCTCGCCCTTTTTTTCGCGCTGATTTTTCTGGCGGCGTGCCAATCCCAACCGACCCCGCAAGCCGCGCTGCCCACCCGCGCGGCATCCCCCGCGCCACCGACCGTTGCCCCGACCCCTGCGCCATCCGCCACACCGTCGCCCCGCCCCACCGAAACGCCCACTGCCGTGCCACCTCCGCCCGAAACGATGACGGAAGTGCCGGTGACGGTCATCCCGCTCACCCAGCTCGCCGCAAAAGCCAGCGCCGAGTTTTCCGGGATGGCATGGTACGGCGATTATCTCATCCTGCTGCCGCAGTACCCCACTTTCAGCACCACTCGCGGCGACGGGCTGGTTTTCGCCCTGCCCAAAGCGGACATTCTGGCTTTTCTGGATGGAACGCTCACCGAAGCGTTAGACCCCATCCCAATTCCGGTGATTGCCCCCGATGTGCGCTGGGGGGTATCGGGATATGAGGGGTTCGAGGCGATTGCCTTCGACGGCGGCAACGCTTTTCTGACCATTGAAGCGAAACCCGATGCGGGCATGATGGGGCATTTGGTGCGCGGCACAATGGCGGCGGATTTGTCGGCGTTGACGCTGGACGCCGCCACCCTGCGCGATATTCCGCCACAGGCGAAAATCAGCAACTTCAGCGACGAAACTATTTTCATCACCCCGAATGGTGTGGGCACGCTGTATGAAGCCAATGGCGCCAATGTCAACCCCTCGCCGGTTGTCCATCTGTTTGATGAAAATGGCAACCCCGACGGCACACTGCCCTTCCCCAACATTGAATACCGCGTCACCGATGCCACCGCACCGGACGCCAACGGCGATTTTTGGGTCATCAACTATCTTTTTCCGGGCGACCTGAAAAAGGTGAACCCCGCCGCCGACCCGCTCGCCGCGCGATACGGGCAGGGGGCAACGCACGCCACGCATGACGGGGTGGAGCGGCTGGTGCAATTCCATCTGGGGGAAACGGGCATCACCCGCACGGATGCGCCGCCGATTCAGTTGGTGCTGTTGGATACCGAGTTGCGGAATTGGGAAGGGATCGCTCGGCTCGATGAACGGGGTTTCCTGCTCGTCACCGACAAATATCCGGAAACGATGCTGGGGTTTGTGCCATACAACAGCCCTTAACCGCCGGATGTGTCTCAGGTTGGGGGCATATTGTTAACCCGGAAATTCATTTCCGGGCTAACAGCCCAAGCCGACTTAAGTCGGCTTAAGTTTTGAGCCTTGAATTTTAATTCGAGGCGAAATCCCTGTGCACCGGGAGTGAGCGTGGCAAATTCCGCCCCAAAGTTGAAATGCAGCCCTTAACCGCCGCAAAAGTTGATTTCAGCCACAAAAGTGTTTATACTCTCTCCACATCTTTTTTGTGATTTGTGTTACGAAAGTGTGTTTACTTTTGATATATGATGTGTTATCGGAAAAAATTGAGGTGGGGGAATTTTTGCAGTGAAGACTGTTTTACTCATTGTGCGTGATATTACACTGCGCCAGCTCCTGAAAAGCGGATTGGAAGCCCAAGCAATACAGGTCTTCCCTGCCGCAAACGGACGCGAGGGCGTCTCCATTGCCCGCCGTGAAACGGTGGATGTGGTTGTGGTCAATATTCTGGGGCTGGAAGGTGAAATTGAGACGCTCTTCAATGCGATGCGCGCGGAAGTTCGCGCGCCAATTCTATTGCTGACCACCAGCGACGATGAGAGCGGCGAGGTGGCGGGGGTATCCCTGAGCGCCGACGATTACGTCATCATGCCGGTGGGCATCCGCGAGCTGACCGCGCGCATCAACACGGTACACCGGCGCGCCCTCAACTTTCCCCACTCCACCGAGGTGCTCCGCGCGGGCAATATTCTGCTTGACCCCGGTCGGTACGCGGTTTACGTGAATGACCTCCCGGTGCAGCTCACGCCCATTGAATTTCACCTGCTGAAAACGTTGATCCTCGCCGCCGGCAAAGCCATTCCCCGCCCCGATTTGCTCGCGGAGATTCAACCCATCTCCCCCAAAATTTCCCCACGCAGCATTGATGTGCACATCCGCAATTTACGGGCGAAACTGGGCAAACTCACCAACCACTATTACATCGAAACCGTGTACGGCGTGGGCTATCGGCTGTCCATCCCGAAGTAATGTCAAAGCAATCCGGGCGCGGGAACGATGGTTTTCCGCCGGTGGCGCACCACCAATCCTTCCACGGTGTAAATAATCAACGCCAGCCAGATGATGCTGAAACCCACCACCCGCGTCATCGAAAAATCTTCGCCATAGACCCACACCCCAATTGAAAATTGCAGCGTCGGGGCGATGTACTGCAAAATTCCCACCAGCGACAACGGGATGCGCCGCGCCGCCGCCGCAAACATCAGCAGCGGAATTGCGGTGACCACCCCGCCGAGCACCAGCAGCAGCGTCGTCGTGCCCCCGGCATGGAAAAAGCCGCTCCCCACCGTCACTTCAGAATATAGCACGAAGATGATTGCCGGGATGACCAGCACCATCATTTCCAGCGTCTGCCCCGCCAGCGCGTCAAGCGGGGCGAGCTTTTTTATCAGCCCATACGTGCCGAATGATGTCGCCAACACCAGCGCAATCCACGGGAGTTGCCCGTAGCGCACCGTCAGATATATCACCCCGAATGCCGCCAATGCGATGGCGACCCACTGCAACACCCGCAACCGTTCCTTGAAAAAAATCACCCCCAACAGCACGCTCATCAGCGGGTTGATGAAATAGCCCAGACTGGTCTCCACCACATACCCCGCGTTCACCCCCCAAATATAGGTGAGCCAATTAATGCTCAACAGCACCGCCGAAACCGTGTAAATCAGCACCACTCGCCGTTGCCGCAGATGTCCGGAAATTTGCCGGAAGCGCTGCGAAACGATGACTACGCCCAGCAAAAATACCAGCGACCAAATCACGCGATGCGCCACCACCTCCAGCGCAAATACATTATGCAATTGTTTCCAGTACAGGGGGAAAAGTCCCCACAAAGCATACGCCCCAACCGCGAGCCAGAATCCCTTTTTCATACCGTTATCTCTCTAAATTAAATTTGAGGCGCAGTGTATCACACCCCGATAAAATCGAACAATCACGCTTGCCCGCGAGCGGGATAATCGTTTTTCAAAATATAATCCAACGCGGAAAGCACCTCTGAAAAATAGGGGCGGGCAAAGGGCATCGTCTGCACAATCGAGGCGTACAGCGTCATATCCGGGCGCACCAAAAACAGCCCCGGCTCGCTGAAAATGTCCGGTTCCTCCACTCCCATCGACGTTTTGCCGCGCCCGGTGGAAATGTACAGCCCCCATTCGCGGGCGGTCTCGATGGGCAGCCCATACGCGAGGGGAACATTGTCCAGCCCCCACTCGGCTTTCGTTTGCAGGGCGCGCGCTTCAGTGTCGCTGCTGAGCGCCAACACCGTGACGCCGCGTTTTTCAAATTCCGCCACTTTGCGGTTCAAATCAGACAAATATCGTTTGCAAATGGGGCAATGCATCCCGCGGTAAAAAGCCAGCATGATGAAGTTTTCGGCGGTTTGGTCATACAGCGACCACGCCTCGCCTTGCACGGTGGTTGCCATTAATTGGGGAACGGGCTGTCTGGGTTTCAACATAATTTTCTCCTTGAAACGTTGGGTCAATAGCGTCATTGTAACGCACGAAAAGGGATTCTCATAATCCCCCGAATTTGACGAAATTGCATCAGAATGCTATACTCTTGCCTGCATTTGGCGATGGCGGATCGTCTAATGGTAGGACAACAGATTTTGGTTCTGTCGATCGGGGTTCGAATCCCTGTCCGCCAGCCACGGGGCAAAAAAAAGCCCCAACAATTGGGGGCGTGGTGTAGTTGGTTAACATATCGGCCTGTCAAGCCGAAGATCGCGGGTTCAAGTCCCGTCGCTCCCGCCTTTTGGTAATTTTTCTCTACAGAAAATCCCGGTGCTCGGC
>CAZMXX010000050.1:0-1853 GCA_964570315.1 uncultured Anaerolineaceae bacterium
TGGGTATGGGGGGGTGTGGGCGGAGGGGTCGGGTGGAAGTTGTGCAGTGGCGGGGAGGTAGGCAGGGTGAGGACTTCAGCGGTTTTGGGTTGTAATAATCCACACGCCAACAGGGTAGGTATCAACAATAGGAAAAAGAATTTGCGAAAGTTGCGCATTGAATGGACTCCATCGAAAAAAATTGCCCGTTGAGGACAGTGGATGAGTCTAGCACAGGTGCGGATATTTTAAAAACCTCGGATTCAAAATGGAATGCGGCGGCGTTTCGTCCGCGCAAGATTTTGACCCATGCGTCCAACTCCGATACAATGCAGGGGCATCATTTGTCACGAAAGGATTTCGCTATGGACACCCGAACATCCGCACCCCAAAAACCCCGCCGCAGTGGACCAACTTTGCTGGCGCTCGGGTTCGGTTTTTTTGTTGACCGGGGCGAAGAGCAGGCGATGTCGGTGCTTTCGCCGATTTTGCAGACGGTTTTCAATCTGAATTTCACCCAATTGGGGTTGATGACCACGCTGCGCACCATTTCCCAGATGCTCAGCGCGCCATTTTGGGGGTACGCCGCCGACCGCTGGAGCCGTAAAAAAGTGCTCATTTTCGGCACGGGGGTGTGGGGATTGTGGACGCTGGTCATCGGGTTTCTGCCGAATTTCGGCAGCATTCTGGCGGTGCGGGTCATCAGCGGGTTGGGATTGGGCTGTTTGATGCCCGCCAGCTTCTCCCTCCTCAGCGACCATTTTCCGTCCGAAAAGCGGGGCATGGCGAATGGCATTATTTACGCCGCCGGGCTGGTTGGCGTGGTCATCGGGGTGGTGGCGCTCGGATTTGTCGCCAGCGTGGAACTGTGGCGCTGGGGTTTCATCGGGCTGGGGTTGTTCAGCGCCCTCACCGGGGGTATCATTTGGTGGCTGGTGGAAGAGCCGCCGCGCGGTGCATCGGAGGCGGCGCTGGCGGATGTCATCACCCATGAGAATGAAAAACAGTTCGCCATCAATGTGGCGGATATGTTTAAAACGCTCAAAGTGCCGACCATCTGGGCGGCGATTGCACAGGGTGTCACCGGCACGATGCCGTGGGTGGTGATGAGCTTTTTCATGATAAACTGGCTGGTGCGCGAGCTGGGCTACCGGAACGATGTGGATTTCAGCAATCCCACCGGCAGCGCGCCGCTGGTTTTTGCCGGTATTGTGGTGGGGACGGCGATTAGCAATTTGATGGGCGGCTACATCGGCGATTGGGCGGAGCGGATTAATCCGGACTACGGGCGGACGGTCATCGGACAGTTTTCGGTTTTCTCCGGTGTGCCGCTGACGTACATCCTTTTTTCGCAGGGGGCGAATCTGACCTTCTGGCAATTGTTCGGACTGGCGTTTTTCACGGCGTTCATGATTGGCTGGCCCGGCACGGGGGCGAAAAACCCGATGATGGCGGCGGTCATCGCGCCGGAAATGCGGAGCAGCGCCTTCAGCATGGTCAACGTCATTGAGGGCGGATTGTCGGCGTTCGCCGGGTTGATTGCCGGACAACTGGCTGACCGCATCGGACTGACGGCGGCGCTGTTGTGGACAATTCCTTTCCCGTGGATCATCTGCGGGGTGGTGTTCACCGCGTTTTATTTCACCTACCCCAAAGACCGCGACCGCTTGCTGGTGCAGTTGGCAGCACACCGCGAGCGGCTGGTGAGTGATGCGTGAAACGTGATGCGTGTTTCGTGTTCCGTAAAAGCACGCAATACGAAATACACCTGCAACCCTGCAACCCTGAGACTTGAAACCTGAAACCCAAAACATAGGACGAAACGTGAAACTAAAAACCAAAAACCTTGACCCAAAAACCTTCCGCATCGCCAT
>CAZMXX010000050.1:1953-3654 GCA_964570315.1 uncultured Anaerolineaceae bacterium
GAAACGTGAAACTAAAAACCAAAAACCTTGACCCAAAAACCTTCCGCATCGCCATGCCCGCATGGGAGATTGGGCGCGTGCGCAGCGGGCTGGGCGCAAAAGTCGGCGGGCTGGGGGTGATTGTGGAGGAACTCCCCCCCGAGCTGGTGAAAGCCGCCGCCAAACAGGGCATCGAATTGGAAGTGGAGATACTTTCTCCCTGTTTCGCCTTTTACGATAAAACCCGGCTGACCGATACCGGCATCCGCGTGCCGGTGACGCTGGACGGGCACACCTTCGATTTCACCGTCTTTCGGCATACCTTCCCCGACGGGCAGACGGTCATCTATTTTTGGGATGATTATCAGTTGAATTGGACGACACCCGGCGCAATATACCCCGATGACCCGGCGGTGGCGCTGCGTTTGTACGCCACCGTTTCACAGGCGATGGCGGGTTACATCCGGCAGGGGAATTTCGACACCATTCACAGCCACGATTATCACGTGGGGTTGGTTCCGTTTTATTTGGGCGATGATTTTCTGGCGCGCGTGCCGCATCATTTCACCATTCACAACGCCACTTATCAAGGGCGATTTCCGGTGTTCGGGCACGGCTACGAATTGCTGGACAGCATCGGGCTGGATGGGGCGGCGCTGTTTCACAAATATTTCGACCATTTCGACCATCTAAACATTATGAAAGCGGTGATGCTGAAAACCCACGAAACGGGCGGGAAAATCACCACCGTCAGCGGCGATTTGGCGGGCACGTGGGGCTATGCCGCCGAATTGCGGATGAGCCGCGAGGCGTTGTGGGCGGCGGCGCGGGCGCAAAAAGGGGGCGCACCCGTCGGCGATGTGTTTGTGCCGAATCAGGGCTTGGTTGAGTTCGAGAAACTGCCGGTGGCGGGCATCACCAACGGGTTGAGCGCGCGCAATCGCCCCGAAAATTTGCCGGAGCTGAAAGCGTCGGTGTTGCAGGAGATGCAGAAAAGCCAAAAATATGGTCGCCCGCTGTTTGACAATCCGATGGTGCAGCACGCGATGCTCAACCGCGACCATAATTTTGATGGCGACCATCTGCACGCCAAATCCGAATTGAAACGCCTGCTCCATCTGGAGGCGTTTGGCAGCGAGCCACAGCAAAACCCGATTTTGATGACCGCTGTGGGGCGGCTGGTGGCGCAGAAGAATTTGGGGCTGGTGGCAGACATCATCGAGCGGGTGCTGGCGTATGATGCCCACACCAAATTTGTCATTCTGGCTTCCGCGCCGGAAGGCGACCCCGAAGGCAGAGCCACCGAAACGATGTTTTTTGCGCTGGCGAACCGGCATCCCGACCGGGTGTATTTCAACAATGCTTTCAACTTGCCACTGTCCCGGCTGATTTTGGCGGGCGGCGATTTCACCCTCATCCCCTCGCGGTTTGAGCCGTGCGGTTTGGTGGATTACGAAGCGGCGTTGCTGGGAACCGTGCCTATCGCCCGACACACCGGCGGCTTGAGCAAAATTCGCCACTGCGGGTATCTGTACGATTGGTTGGACATCAGCGACCGCGAAGGCGAGGCGGCGGCACTTTTGCAAACGGTGAAACACGCCATTGATACCTACCGCCAAACGCCCGACTACCATTGGGAACTGGTGAAAGCCGCCGTCGCCACCGATGCCTCGTGGGATACTTCGGCGGGGCAGTATGTGCAGATGTACCGCTACGGCTTGG
>CAZMXX010000050.1:3754-12533 GCA_964570315.1 uncultured Anaerolineaceae bacterium
GCCTCGTGGGATACTTCGGCGGGGCAGTATGTGCAGATGTACCGCTACGGCTTGGCGATGAAAGACTGGTTCGCGGCACGGAAACGGCTGGTGAAACGGTTCGCCCGGACGGTGGTGAAAGAGAATCCCTTTTTCGCCGATTTTTTCATGCCCGCCAAACCACCTTTTGCCGACCCGCTCAACCGGGACTTGCGACGGCAACTGACATCTGAAAACCGATAACCGATAACTATTTTCTCGAAAGGACGAATCAATGACGATTGCAATTATTGTTCACGGGGGGGCATGGGATATTCCCGCGGAAGATCATCAGGCGCATATGGACGGTTGCCGCGCGGCGATGATGGCGGGCTACGATGTTTTGCGCAACGGCGGCACTGCGCTCGATGCGATTGAGCGCGCCATTGTGATGATGGAGGATGACCCCATCTTCGATGCGGGTATCGGTTCGCACCTGAACCGCGCCGGGGTGGTTCAGCTCGATGCGGGCATCATGGATGGCGGCACGCTGCAAGTGGGTGCGCTGGCGGCGGTGGAACGTTTGCAAAATCCCATTCGGGTGGCGCGGCATTTGCTCAACAGCGCGCACAATATGATGGTGGGTCCCGGTGCGGATGCCTATGCCGCCGCGCACGGTTTTGAATTGTGCGACCCCCAAAAATTGATTGTGGAACGGGAAGTGGCGCGCTGGAAACTGGCGAAAAAAGAGACGCCTACCGCCGGCGATGAATTCGGGGAAATTGTGCGCGGCGCGAAACCGGGTACGGTGGGCGCGGTGGCATTGGACAGAATGGGGAATATCGTCGCGGGGACATCCACCGGCGGCACACTGTACAAGCCCGTCGGGCGGGTGGGCGATAGCCCGTTGCCCGGTTGCGGCTATTTCGCGGACAACGCGCTGGGGGGCGTTTCCACCACCGGGCACGGCGAAAGCATCATCCGCATTCAGTTGGCGCGCGTCGCCGCCGATTTCTGCTCGCGGTTGTATGCCCCGGCGGCGGCACAGGCTGCCATCAGCATGCTCGGCGACCGGGTTGGCGGTCTGGGCGGGCTGATTGTGCTCGACCATGCGGGGCGGGTGGGATTCGCCCACAACACGCCGCATATGGCGCACGCCTACCTCACCGAGACGATGAGCGCGCCGGTGGTGGGTATTGTGTGATGGTGCGGGCTACAAAACCAGTTCCGCCATCAATCGCACCGCGTCCACGGTGAAGGTCATAATGTTGAGAGTGGTGGCGGGGGAATCTTTCCAGATTGCCAGCCGCTCTTTGATGCGCTCGGCGGGACCGCACAACGCCACATCATCCACCAGCGCATCGGGGATGGCGGCGGCGGCTTCCTGCTTTTTCCCCGCCAGAAACAGGTCTTGAACTTTCACCGCATCGGCTTCATACCCGAAGCGGGATGCCAGATTGAAATAGAAATTCTTTTCCCGCGCCCCCATCCCGCCGATGTAGAGCGCCAGCACCGGCTTGACGAAATTGCGGCACGCATCCACATCCTGCCCCAAAATCACCGAGACCGACGGCGCAATGTCGAAGTTCTCCGCCGATTTACCCGCTTTTGCCAGCCCCGCCTCCACAGCGGCGCGGTAACTTTCAGCGTAATGGCGCGGGGAAAAGAAGATGGGCAGCCAGCCGTCGGCGATTTCCGCGGCGAGCTGCACGTTTTTGGGACCGATTGCCGCCAGATAGATGGGCAAATCGGCGCGCCCGTGCAGAATGCTTTTCAGCGGCTTGCCCAGTCCGGTGGCATCCTCGCCCCGGTACGGCAGTTGATAGTGTTTGCCGTCCAGCGTGGCGGGGTGTTCCCGCGCGAAAATCTGCCGCAAAATGGCGATGTATTCCCGCGTTTTGCCCAACGGTTTGCGGTACGATTGCCCGTGCCAGCCCTCCACCACCTGCGGACCCGACATCCCCAGCCCCAACAGAAAACGCCCGCCGGAAAGCTGGTCGAGCGTCATCGCCGTCATCGCCGTCATCGCGGGCGTGCGGGCGGGAATCTGCATGATGGCGGTTCCCAGATGGATGTTCTTCGTTTGCGCACCCAGCCATGCCAGCGGCGAAACCGCATCCGAGCCATACGCTTCCGATGTCCAAACCGCATAATAGCCCAAATTGTCCGCTTCCCGAACCAAGTCCATCGGCAGGTGAATGCGCGCGCCGGAATAGCCGATTGTCAAGCCTAATCGCATAGTGGTCTCCCGTTATTCGTTGATGAGATTGGGGGCGTACAGCGTTGTGCCGTTGAGCAGGTATATCTTTCCTTCCTCCTCGTTAACATATAAACCGCGCAAATCATCAAAGGTGATGCCTTCATCATTTTTGGGTTTATACTGCGCCACAAAACTCCCGTCTTTGGTCAGTTTGACGATGCGCTGATTGCCCGCGTCAGCGACATACAAATAATTCACCGTGTCCGGCAGGGTGAAAATCGCAGTGGGATTTTTGAAGGGCACATCCAGCCCCGTCAATTTGAATTCAACCACAGGTTCACCGCTCAGAAACTTGGCGATGCGCCCGTCCTGATACAGCACGTAAATATTTGTATCAATCGCCATATCCACCGCGCCCGCCAAATTGATTTCCGTGCCGTCCGGGAAATAGTTGTCCGGTGGGGCGGAATAGCCGTCATCGGTGGGCAAATAGCGATAAATCTGATTCGCGCCGCTATCCAGCACGTAAAAATTCCCGTAAAAACTCCCAAACGCCACCGGATTTTGCCACTGGTCAACATTGTAAATTGTGCTTTTTTCAACGCTCTCGAAGCGGGGGTCGAATTCAAACAACCCGTTGCGGGCGACAATCACCAGCGAACTGCGGGTATGATTTCCGGCGGCGGGAATCCACGTCATGCCCAAAACCTGCCCGATGATGACATCCTGCACCTGTTGCGCTTGCTGGGCAATCACCGTTCCTTCCGACACAAAACTATCCCCCAGCGGCGCCAATTCGTTCAAATATACCGCCCCGGTGGTTCCATCCAGCACGAAGATTTGCGAGCCCGCCTGAATGACTTGCTTGAGTTGGGCATTTTCGCTGAATGCCTGCAACGCGGGTAAATGGTACATATATTTTACATTATTGATGGTGTCCTGCCGAGTTGCAATCTTCTCCGATAACTCGTCCACTTCCGGGTGCTCAGGTTTGATGTTGCCGGCTTGTTGGGTGAGGATGGTCGCTTCATTCAACAAGCGGCGCGCCTGTTCCGGGGGCATATCAATGGCGGTGGTATATTTCTCCGATGCCTCCGCCACGGTGGTGAGATACGCCTGGGTTTGATGATAATCCTGATACAAATACCGTCCCACGGCGATGGCGATGACCAGCAGGGGGAGGGCGATGGCGACGATTTTCAGGGCGTTGTGTGAAGCCCGGCGGGCGGATGGGGCGCTGTCGAACCCGGCATCCACACCTTCGCTGGGGAGCATGAGCCGCAACAGCGTGTGCAATCCCGTTCCCAGAAATTTAACGCCGTTGATGACCGCGCCACTGACGTTTTGCCAAATTTCGTTGAACGGAACATCGGGCATGGCGGGCAATTCCGGCAGCGACGGGAGCGAAATGGGGAACTGCTTGCGCCGCATGGTCGTTGCACCGGCGGGTTGCCGGGTCTGCGCGGTGGGCATCGAAGTGGGCATGGCGAAGTTGAAGCCGCCTTTACTGCGTCCGCCGCGTTTCGTCGGGGCGGTGGCGGGACGTTTCGGCGCGGGAGCGACGGCTGCCGTTGCCGGTTCGCCCACAATTTGAATCACCATCGCCGAGCCGTGCTGCAATTGTGTCCCCTTCACCAATTTCTGCCCGATTTGTTTGATGCCGTCGGCGGTTAAAATGTGCGCCGCTTTTTCCTTCGAGAGATTTTTCCCCAAACGCCCGTCAACCAGCGTCACCACATCGTTGTCGGTCACTTGTAGATGGGTGATGTAGGGGTCAATGGCGTAGTTCATCCCAAGCGCCGGGCTGGGTCCCGCCAGCGGATTTGCCACCGGCTCCAGCCAAGTGGAATTTTCGGGGTAGCGGGTCACATAGCCGCTGAAGCGGGTGAACACGGCGGCGGGTCCTGCCTGCGCGATGAAAAGGTCGTCTTCATGCAACACCACGGCGGCAATACCGGCGACAATTTTGTGAGCATCGTCTTTGGTGGCGTTGTATTGAAACAGCCATTGGTTGGCGGTGTCCATTGCGCGGCGCAATCCGGCGGTGATACCCCCGTGCGAGCCGTAGAAAGTATCGCGCACCAAAATGGTGAGCCGCTTCTCAATCAGGTCGGAGTTGTTGAGCTGCCCCTGCGCTTCTGCCAGCACAAACAGCGCCCCCAAGTGCCGGTGATTGCTTTGCGGCACGGGAATGGCGGTTTGATTGTGCGGCAAACGCTCCAGCATACCGTCAACCACATACAGATGTTCAACCAGAGTTTGGAATTTTGCGTTCATAACAACCTTCTTCGCGCTAAACCGGTATCAGAAAATGGTGGTGGTTCAAATTGACTGATGGAAATCATTCGCCGGTAGGGACAGAGCATTGCTCTGTCCCTACGCAAAACAAACACGGGTATTTGCCTTCGACCCTTCAGGTATATTTTGTTTCATCAGTCAAAAATAACCACTACCCAGAAAATTTCTGCTATTCTGCATCGAATTTTGATGCCTGTTTTTTCTACCTGCATAAGTCTTGTGCTATTTGTGCAGGGTGATGACCGCGTCTTTGCCGCATAAATAGGTTACGGTGACATTGGTGATGGCGCCGGGCGTGAGGTCTTTCTCGAAGGTGCAGGATTTTTCGCTGCAATTCCGATTGCTGTATAGTTGCGGTTTGTCACCGTTGTTAAAATCTATTTTCAAGCCGACGGTTCCCCCTTGACAGGTGGCTGCGTTGTTGTCTTCCGTCCAGTGAATGGTGGCTCGGCTGGCGGGGAATCCCTGAAACCGAATTTCCGAAACGCCTTGTTTGGGTTTGCCCGCTTTTTCGGTTAATTTTTCTTGCGCCAATTGCGGCAGCAATGAATAAATGTCGGCGATTTCCGTGACGTAGTAGTATAAACTGCAACTCCCCAATACCACCACGGCGAAGAATGCCGCCGCGGCGAGCAATAACCGGTTTTGACGCCTTCGACGCTCTTTCAGCACTTTGTGGATGTCTTCCGGCTCTTGACTGTCCGGCTTATCGTCTGCCGTCATATCTGCGGGCAACGCCGGCGCGGGCGCGGTCAACTCATCCGGCAGAATGTCGGGCGCGTCAGAGACATCCGTGTCCGCTTCCGCGTCCGGCGCGGCGATTTCGCCGGTTTCTGTGGCAGCAAACATATGCTCCAGCCGCTCGGAAATCGGTTCGGCGGGCGGTTCGGCGTTGTCGACAAAGGGGGCAACGTCGATGGCGGGCACGTCCGCGTGGAAAAAGTCGTCGTCTGTGTCCGGTGTTTCGCCGGGGACTTCCAGATTGACCAAATCAATATCGAAGACGGGCGGCTCTTCCAAATCAAAATCGAAATCGCCCGGCAGCACGTCGAAGACGGGTTTATCGGGGGTGCTGTCCACCGATGCCATATCGTCCGCAAACGCATCGGTGGGGATGTCCGCCGCCGGTGGCTCGGATGCCGTCGTCTCCGCCTCGAGGGTGTCCTCCGGCGCGGGGGTGTCCTCCCCGCCGAACTGCGCCAGCCCTTCCCGCGCGAGCGCGTTATCGGGGTTCAGTTGCAACACTCGCTGCAACGCCTCCCGTTTCACCGTCACCTCGCGGCTCACCCCGCTGAGCCACAACCATGCGACTTCGTTGTTCGGGTTGTCGTCCAGCACGCGGCGAATGAGCGTTTCGGCGGCGTCACGCTTGCCGGCGGTTGCCAAATCTATGGCTTGCTGAAGTAACGTTGTCATTTTACTCCCATTCGATGGTGGCGGGTGGTTTGCTGCTCACATCGTATACCACCCGCGTGATTGCCGGAATTTCGTTCACAATGCGATTGCTGACTTTTGCCAGCAGGCGATGGGGCAAATCCGCCCAATCGGCGGTCATGAAATCTTCGGTGGTCACGGCGCGCAGGGCGATGACATTGCCATAGGTGCGCCGGTCGCCCATCACGCCGACACTTTTCACGGGCAGCAGCACCGCAAACGCCTGCGATGTGCGATGATACCATCCGCTCTCCCACAATTCTTCCATGAAGATGGCGTCGGCTTGGCGCAGAATTTCCAGCCGTTCCCAAGTGATTTCGCCCAAAATACGCACCGCCAGCCCTGGACCGGGGAAGGGATGCCGCCAGACCATCTCTTTGGGCAGCCCGAGTTGTTCGCCCACGGCGCGGACTTCATCTTTGAACAGCATACGGAGCGGTTCAACCAGCGAAAATTGCATGTCGGCGGGCAAGCCGCCCACGTTGTGATGCGTTTTGATTTTCGCGGCAGTTTTGCCCGTTCCCGCACTTTCGATGACATCCGGGTACAATGTTCCCTGCGCCAGAAAATCAATTTTGCCCAGCTTGCGCGCTTCGGCTTCAAAAATGCGGATGAATTTCTCGCCGATGATTCGCCGCTTCTGTTCGGGGTCGGTGATGCCTTTCAGCGCCGATAGAAAGGTTTCCGTGGCGTCCACCGCCACTAATTTGGCGTGCATTCGATTTTGGAAGGTCTCCACCACCTGTTCCGGTTCGCCCAGACGGAGCAGACCGGTGTTGACGAAGACGGCGGTCAGCCGGTCGCCGATGGCGCGATGGAGCAGCGCCGCCGCCACCGATGAATCCACGCCGCCGGAAAGCCCCAGCAATACTTTCCCGTCGCCGATTTGCTTTTGCACGGCGGTGACGGTTTCAGCGATGAAGTTTCCCGCCGTCCAGCCGCCATCGCTGTGGCAAATATCATACACAAATGCCCGCAGAATGTCGCGCCCGTGCGGGGTGTGCGCCACTTCCGGATGGAATTGCAATCCGTACAGCCGCCGCTCGTCATGGGCGATGGCGGCGTGCGGCGAATTATCCGACACGGCGATGGTTTCAAAACCGGGCGCGAGCCGCGTCACCCGGTCGCCATGACTCATCCACACTTGGGTGTGCGGCGCGTCCAGCCGGGCAAAAAGCGGATGCTCGGCATCCAGCACCTTCAGTTCCGCCGCGCCGTATTCCCGCTCGCTGCCGGGGTCAACCGCCCCGCCGAGCGCGTGGGTCAGCAGTTGCATGCCATAGCAGATGCCCAGCACCGGCACCCCGGCTTCCGGCACGTGTGCAGGGAGTTGCGGGGCATCGGGGGCGTATACCGAAGCGGGACCGCCGGAAAGGATGATGCCGGGCGGATTCAGCGCGGCAATCTTTTCGGCGGGGGCGTCGAAGGGTAAAACTTCGCAATATACTTCCAATTCACGGATGCGGCGGGCAATCAGTTGGCTGTATTGTGACCCAAAGTCTAAAATGACAATGGCACGACGTTGGCTCACGGTTGTACCCCTTCGGCGAAAATAATTTCCGTGTCGGTCATTTTGTCAATAATTGCCAGCGAATGCACGTGCAGCCCTTCGGCTTGGAGCATGGCGCGTCCGCCCTCAAAAGATTTTTCAATCACCGCGCCCACGCCAATCACCTCCGCACCGGCGGAACGCGCCAATTCTACCAGCGCCATGATGGTGTGTCCGGTGGCTAAAAAATCGTCCACAATCAGCACTTTATCGTCGTCGGTCAAAAATTCCGGGGATGCCATCAGGTACACTTCGCTCCCTTTGGTGTGAGACGGCGCAGTCGCCATCAGCACATTGGTGGGCATGGTGATGGGCTTGGTTTTGCGGGCGTAGGTGACTTTCACCCCCAATGCCAGCGCGGTCATCAACGCGGGGGCGATGCCGGAGATTTCTGCGGTGAGTATTTTGTTGATGCCCATTGCGCCGAAATGCGCCGCCAATGCGCCGCCGACCGCCAGCATCATCGCCGGGTCAACTTGGTGGTTGATGAAACTGTCAACCTTTAAAATGCCGCCGCCCAGATTTTGACCTTCGTTTAAAATACGCTCTTTTAGTGCCTGCATGAGTATCCTCCTACTTATGCAAAATTATTTTACCACAGTTTTATGTCAATGTCGAGTTCAGAGTTGTGGCACAGCCGGTGATTTTCGGCAGTATAGCACAAGATATGGGGGGAAGGGAAAAACCGGGGATGAAAGGGGGCGGAACAGGAAGCATGCTTCCTGCTCCCTGCTACTTGATCCCCGAATGAATGAAGCTCTGGATGAACCGCCGCTGGAAGAAGAGGAAGGCAATCAGCAACGGGGCGACCACAATCAAGGTTGCCGCCGCCAGCAGCGACCACCGCGCGCCGATTTCGCCCAACTGGGTGAAACGCACCAGCCCCACCGTCAGCGGGCGGCTGGCGTCGCTATTGGTGACGACGAGGGGCCACAAAAATTCGTTCCAGTGCCATGCGGCGGATGAAATGCCGAAGGCAATCAGCGCGGGGATGGACGGCGGGAGGTAGATGTGGCGCACCAACTGCCACCATGAACAGCCGTCGATGATGCCCGCGTCCACCAAATCGCGCGGGACGCCCAGAAAGGCTTGCCGCATCAGAAACGTGCCGAACGCCGAGCCAAAATATGGGATGGCAATCGCCAATCGGGTGTCGAACAGCCCCAACTGGCGGATGGTGGCGAAATTCGGCGCGAGCAACGCGGTGGTGGGGATCATCATTTGCAGCAGGGTGAAAATGAAGAGCCATTTTTTGCCCACAAATCGGTAATGGGCGAAGGCGAAGCCCGCCATCGTCACGGTGACGGTTTGCACCACCAAAATCATCAGCACCACAATGA
>CAZMXX010000050.1:12633-15491 GCA_964570315.1 uncultured Anaerolineaceae bacterium
GTTTGGCTATCATGCGCCCTCCCGTTCCGAAATGACAAAGTTGGTGATGGTGAAAATCAGCAGCACAGCCACAAACAGCACCGTCAGCGCAGCCGCCAAGCCGATATTTTGATTTTCAAAGCGCAGTTGCCACAGGTAATACAGCAAAACCGTGCTGGCGCGACTGGGTCCGCCGCTGGTCAGCACGAAAATGTGGTCAACGGTGCGGAAGGCATCAATGAAGGCGATGGTGCTGATGAAAACGGTGGTTCGGCGCAACAGGGGGAAGGTGATGCGCCACAAACTTTGCCAGCCGTTCGCCCCGTCGAGCGCGGCGGCTTCGTAGACATCGGTGGGCAGATTTTGCAGCCCTGCCAGATAAAACAGCATGTAATATCCGGCGTTTTTCCACATGGCAACCAGCATGATTGCCAGCAACGCCAATCCCGGATTCCCCGTCCAGTTTTCCGCGCCGTTGTAGCCCAAAAAACGGATGGTGCTGTTGAATAAACCGTAATCGGGGGTGAAAAAAAACTTCCACACCGTTGCCGCGCTCACCATCGGGAGCAGGGCGGGGTGGAAAAATGCCAGCCGCGCCCAGCCAATCCCCCTCAACTTCCGATTGACCAGCAGCGCGAACAAAAATCCCAAAACAATGCTGATGGGGACGGTTCCCAGCGCGTAAATCAGCGTGTTTTTCACCACCTGATGAAAACGGTCGTCGGTGAAGAGGGTGGTGTAATTTTCCAACCCGATGAAGGTCGGTTCGCGGAAACGGGCGATATTCAACCGCTGACGGAAGAAACTTTCGTAAATGGAAAGCAGGGTGGGCCACGCGGTGAACAGCGCCACAAAGACGAGCGTCGGCAGGATGAGCAGGTATGGCAACGGGTGACTTCGGTTGGCTTTTAGGGTGGATGATGTGTTGCGCATAAACGGATACGGGTTCGCCGCAAATTATGCGGTGACGAAATTTCAAGGTAGGGGCGGTTCGCGAACCGCCCCTACGGATTGTTACAGAGGTTATACCAAAATCGCGGGTGAAATCCTATTCACAGAACGGTTTCATTGCCGCTTCAGCGTCTTTTTGCGCGGCATCCATCGCATCCTGCGCCGACATTTCATCATTGTAGGCTTTTTGCAGATAGTCGTGGAAGATATTGCGGACTTCGCCCAAATCTTGCAGTGAGAGTTCCGCGCCGGCGTATTGCAGGGCGTTGAAGGCATCCATCATCTGCGGTGTTTTTTCCAGATACGCTTTCATCGCGTCGGTATCGAAGGCGCTTTGGCGGTTGGGGATGTATCCGGTGGCGATGCTGTAATCGGCAACGAATTCTGGTTGGGTGACAAATTCGATGAATTTCCATGCGGCGTCCCGTTTTTCCTGCGGCGCGCCTTTGAGAATGTAGAAGTTGCCGCCGCCGGGCACGCTGGCGAACGTTCCCGCTTCTTTGCCGGGATAGGGCATCACGCCCACGTCGAAGTTTGCCTGTTCCAGAATGCCGTTCAGACTGCCGGACGAGTGGACAATCATTGCCGTTGCGCCACTGGCGAAATCGGTCGGGGCGCTGGGCCAAACCGCCTGTACCCCTTTGGGCATCGCTTCATATTTGTGCGACAGGTCAATGTAAAATTGCACGGCTTCAACCACTTTCGGGTCGTTGAATGCCACTTGGCAATCATTATTGAAGATATTTTGCCCGTTGCCGATAGCCAGCGGTTGGAAGAGCCAGTAGGGCCAGCCGGAGGGGAATTGCAACCCCCAGTTGGTGGTATCGCCATTTTTGACGGTCAGTTTCTGAGCGGCATCTGCCCAGCTTTGCCAACTGTCGGGGGCATCCAGTCCGGCTTGTTTGAACATATCTTTGTTGTAATACATAACGACTGCACTGCGCTGGAAGGGAATGCTCCACGTTTTGCCATCATATTTTGAGTTTTCCATGAACGCCGGAACAAAATCGTCCATATACGCTTTGCCGTTGTCCATCCCGTTGATGTATTCATCCAACGGTGCGATGGCGTCGGCATTGACCAAATCGTACAGGCTGGTGGCGAGCATCACGCCCAGTGCGGGCGGTTCGCCGCCGCCGTCAATGATGGTCTGGATGGCAGTTTGCACGTCGCCATACCCGCCGGAGAAGACCGGCTCCACGGTAATATTGGGATTTTCCGCGTGGAATTTGTCGGCATAGCCTTTCAAGATGTCTGCGATGGGGGCATCCACGGCGACGGGGTAGTAAACCTGAATGGTGACTGGTTCCGCGGTGGGCGCGGGTGGCGGCTCGGTGGATTGAGCCGATGCGGCGGTCGGTTGCGCGGGGGCTTCCGTTGCGGGAGCGGCGGTTTGCTGGCAGGCGCTCAAAACGAGCACCAGCAACAGCCCTAAAATAGCAATGATACTGAATTTTTTGCCAATTCGCATAACATTTCCTCCATTTGGATATTGTTGCGATTAAAAAACAGGTGTCTGTCTCAGTTTGTTTGAACCGGGGCGAATGATGCGCACGGTATTGAACTCAACAATCGTGGGATTGAACCAAATATTGCTGAACGTAATGGGTTCGTTGTGCATGTCGTAAATGATGGATTGTGCTTTCAGGGTGGGTGTGTTTTCCGGCATTTGGAGCATTCGTGCCGCGTCCCCGTTGAGGGCAACCGCTTTGATGTGTGAATGCAGTTGATGCGGCGGCGAGGGCAGGGTTTCCGCCAGAAATTGCACGACGTTCCCCCCGTCAAACGCGTCGCCATTTAATTCCGGGGCATGAATGTCGGGCGAAAACTAGTTAGTTAAATAAATGGCGGGAGTTTGGGCGGCGAAAACGATGCGCCTAATTGAGAAAATCGGCTGGGAGTGGGGGCCGCGGGAGTGGGCCGCAACA